>NZ_JBEOSA010000048.1:0-71359 GCF_040302625.1 Kitasatospora sp. NPDC097643
TTTAGCCAGCTCAGCGGGCTGTTACCGGAAGTAAGGATCAAGGAAATGGGGCATTTTGGTCCGATTTGCCCCTATTTCCAAGATCAAAGCAGCCCCCGAAGTGGCCCCGGTCACCCGAAACGGCGTGTGAGCCCCCGCACATCGTCGACAGCGCGTGACCACCCGCCCGCCCCCGGTGCCGAAACCGCTGCCCCGTCCCGCCCGCCGGGTGGTCCGCACCACAACCCTCACCCGGAGTGCCCGCACCCCGCACTCCCCGTGCCGAACATGGCCTCGGGCCATGAGCAACGAGCGCGATGCGGACGCCCTCGTGGTCGGCGCCCACGTATAAGGAGCGCCCACCTGTACGGGTCGCCCACCGCCCCGGCGGGCGGCGGGGCGGTGGCGGGTAGGGTGCGTGACCATGACGGACACGCCGGGCACGCACCGTACCGAGCCCGCTCACCCGACCGGCAACGACCTGCACCTCGACCTCCCCGCCACCGGTGGCCGCCGCGCCGCGCTGATGGCGGCCCTGCGCGAGGCGATCCGCAGCGGACGGCTGGCCCCCGGCACCCGGCTGCCGCCGTACCGCTCACTCGCCGCCGACCTCGGCCTGGCCCGCAACACCGCCGCCGAGGCCTACGCCGAACTCGTCGCCGAGGGCTGGCTGACCGCCCGTCAGGGCTCCGGCACCACCGTCGCCGAGCGCGCCGAGTCCGCCCCGCCCGCCCGTTCGCGCCGCCCCTCCGCGCGGCCCGGTCCGGTGCACGACCTGCGGCAGGGACAGCCGGACGCGGCCTCCTTCCCCCGCGGCGCCTGGCTCGCCGCCGCCCGCCGGGCCCTCACCGCCGCGCCCAACGAGGCCTTCGGGCCGGGCGATCCGCAGGGGCGGCGCGAACTGCGCACCGTGCTCGCCGACTACCTGGCCCGGGCCCGTGGCGTGCGCACCGATCCCGACCGGATCGTGATCTGCTCCGGCTTCGCGCACGGCCTGCGGCTGCTGTTCGGCGGCACCACCGCCGTGCTGCCCCCCGCGGAGACCGGGCCGCTGGCCGTGGAGTCGTACGGGCTGGCGTTCCACCGCGGGCTGCTGGCCGCCGCCGGGGTCGCCACCGTGCCGCTGCCGCTGGACGAGAACGGCGCGCAGGTCGGCGAGTTGCCGCAGCACCGGGACGTCCGGACGGTCCTGCTCACCCCGGCCCACCAGTTCCCGACCGGCGGGCCGCTGCACGCCGGCCGCCGAGCCGCCGTCGTGGACTGGGCGCGAGGACGGGGCGGTCTGGTCCTGGAGGACGACTACGACGGGGAGTTCCGCTACGACCGCCAGCCGGTCGGCGCCGTCCAGGGCCTCGATCCCGAGCGGGTGGTCTACCTCGG
Source organism: Kitasatospora sp. NPDC097643 (assembly GCF_040302625.1). Taxonomy (NCBI): domain Bacteria; kingdom Bacillati; phylum Actinomycetota; class Actinomycetes; order Kitasatosporales; family Streptomycetaceae; genus Kitasatospora; species Kitasatospora sp. NPDC097643. The sequence goes on from NZ_JBEOSA010000048.1 coordinate 1,360, forward strand.
CACCGTCAGCAAGAGCCTGTCGCCCGCGCTGCGGCTCGGCTGGATGGTCCTGCCCGACCACCTGGTCGACCGGGTGCTCGCCGCCAAGGGCCAACGCGAGGGCTGGGCCAGCGCCCTGGACCAGCTGACCCTCGCCGAGTTCATCGACTCCGGCGGCTACGACCGGCACGTGCGGCGGATGCGCCGCCGCTACCGCGACCGCCGCGACCAGCTGGTCGGCGCGCTGGCGGCGGCCGCCCCGCACATCGAGGTCTCCGGCATCGCGGCCGGGCTGCACGCCGTGCTGCGCCTCGAACCCGGCACCGAGCGCCCGGTGCTGGCGGCCGCCGCCCAGCGGGGCCTGGCCCTCGACGGGCTCGCCGACTACCGGCACCCGGGGATCGGCGCGGACGCCATGCCGATCACCGACGGTCTGGTCGTCGGCTACGCCACGCCGCCCGAGCACGCCTACCCGGCGGCACTCGCCGCACTCTGCGCGGCCCTGCCGCCGCCCGGCTGACCGGGCCACCCGAGCGACCGCCCGAACGCCTGCCCGATGGCGGGCGAAGCATAGGGCCCCGGAAGGGGCACGGAGTGCGGAACGCGACCGGACCGGTCCGCCGCGTCCGCCCACCGCTCCTGCGTCGGTACGGGCCTGGGCGGAGCGGAGCAACGGAAGCGGTACCGCCCCCTACGCTCCATGGGCATGCGCAGAACACATCTGAGCCGTGCCGCCGCTCTCGCCGCGTGTCCGGCCCTCGTCGTCGGTCTGCTCCTCTCCGCCGCACCCGCCCAGGCCGCCACCGGACCCTTGCCGTTCACGGCCGTCTCCAGCCAGGCGACGACCGTCCGGGGCGGCGAGTTCACGCTCACGCTGACCCTCAACAACCCCTACGACACACCGATCCAGTTCGTCTACCAGAGCATCCAGCAGACGTACGCCACCAGTCTGGAGACCGGCCTCAAGTTCTCCATGACGGCCTGCGGCACCCAGACCAACGGTTGCAGCGACAACGTCCACGGGGGCATCGCCCGGTACAACGTGCCGCTCGCCCCCGGCGCCAGCAGCACCTTCACGGTGACGTACGCCGTCGCACCGGACTCCGAGTGCGGCGCGCAGACCCGGATCGACTTCTACTCGTACCTGTACTACGAGTACGACAACGGCTTGGCCAACTACTCCGGCATCGTCAACATCCCCGGCACCCAGGTCGCCTGCGCCTGACGCCGCACGAGGCCCGACGCCGTACGCGGCCCGACGCAGCGCGCCTTCCCCGTCGCACCCCCCACTGCGCATCCCGTACCCCCGTCAGGTGCCGGCCACCCCCGTACCGGCACCTGACGGGCCATCCACCCGCACGGCGGCGGCCCGTCAGCTGAAACAGGCGGGCGTTTGTCGGACCCGGCTGGCAGGCTAGGGCCCATGGCCGAACCGCTGCTCACTGACGACCTCGCCGCCGATGCCGCCGCCCCCGCCGCCGATCCCGCCGACGACCGGATGCCACCGGTGCCCGAGGCCGTGTCCGCCGCCATCCGGGCCCGGGTGGAGCCGCGGACCGCCCCGCTGGTGGAGCGGCTGCTCCGCCCCTCCCTGGGCCTGACCCCGGAGACCGGCGACGGCGCCCCCGCCGAGGCACCCGAGGGCCCGCCGGCGGGGCGGCTCGGCGGGCTCCCCGCACTGCCCGAGGGCGTCCCGTGGCCGGAGTTCGCCGGGCGCCCGATGCAGCTGATCGCCCAGCTGGACTGCGCCGGGCTGGCCGAGGCCTTCCGCGCCGGGGCGGGCGGCCGCTGGCCGCTGCCCTCCAGTGGGCTGCTGCTCTTCTTCCACGACGACTTCTTCACCGACTACGGCGGTCAGGGCTGCCGCGTCCTGCACGTCCCCGCCGGGTCGCCGGAGCGCCCCGCGCCGCCGGACGAGGACGGCCCGGGCCCGGTGCCGGGGGTCCCGGTGCGGGCGCACTGGAGGCTCTCCGCGCCCTCCTACCAGGACCGCGAGCTGGAGGACCTGCTCCCGGACGACTTCCCGGTCGCCCTCGACCTCTCGATGGACTTCCGCGACCACCTGCCCCGGCCCGACGTGCGCGTCCTCGGCTGGTGCGACACCGACACCGGGCGGCACGAGGGCCACCGGCCGCTGCTCCAGGTCGAGAACACGGCCTCGGACGCGGACTGGGGCGAGGTGGTGAACGTCTCGTTCTGGATCACCGACGAGGACCTGGCCGCCGCCCGCTTCGACCGCGTCCGGCACGGGTTCGAGGTGGCCTGACACGCCCGGGCCGCCCGTCGGCCCGAGGGCCTGTCCGGCGGATCTCGCCGGGCAGGCCCTAGTCTGGGAGCAGGGGGACAGCCGACGGCAGTACGGACGGTCATGGCGGCAGAGACGACACGCGATGCGGAGCCCCCGGACGCGGAACCCCCGACTGCGGAGCCCCCGGTCGCGGAGCTGCTCCGGTCGATCCGCGCGCACCCGTCCCGGATGCCCGAGGTGCTCGCCGTGTTCGCCGTCCGGCACCGGGGGCCGCGGGCGGCCCGACGGGTGGCCGGGCTGCGGGCCGGACACCCGGAGACGCCGCCCGGGGAGCTGGTGGACCAGTCCGTCAAGCGGGCCAAGCGGGTCAGCGTCAGCGAGGGCTCGTTCGTCGGCGGCCCGTTCACCTGGCTGGTGCCGTTCGCGTTCTGCACGGCGCTGCTGGAGCAGGGCCAGATGATGCTGGAGCTGGCCGCCCTGGCCGGGAAGGACCCGACCGCGCCGGCCCGGACCGCCGAGCTCCTGGTGCTCCAGGGGGTCCACCCGGACGTGGCGGCGGCCGAGAAGGCCCTGGCCCGCGGCCCCGGGGCCGAGCCGTCGGCCGGCCGGGCCCGGGGTTTCTGGCAGGTGATCTGGCGGATGGCCCGGCTGCTCGGCATCACCGGTGAGGACGCCGTCCCGCCGCCGAGCCGGCTGCGGGTCACCATGGGCTGGATCGGCCTCGGGCTCACCATCCTGGTCGGGATGGTCATCCCGCTGGTGTGGCTGCCGTTCATGGCGATCTCCTACGGCCACGCCACCGACCGGATCGCCGACCGCGCGGTCGCCTTCCACTTCGAGGGGCCCCGGCCGGCCCGGCCGGCCCGCCGCGGGCTGGACCCGGGGGTGCTCGGGGCGTCCGTCCGGGCGGGGGTCTCGCTGCTGCTGACGGTGGGCGCGGTGGTCACCGTCCTGGTGGCCGACCTCCGGCTCGGCGACAGTCTGTGGCCGGTCCTGGTGCTGGTGCTGGTCGGTCTGTCCACGGCGGTCGGCGCGATCTGGTACCGCCGCCGGCGTGGTCACCGGGCGGCCGGGGCCCGCCACAACCGAGGCTCTGGTGCAGCGGGTTGACGCGGTGGGCGGCGCCCGCGCCGACCGGGGTCGGCGCTGATACGGCGGGGAATCCGCTGGCAGTACGGGAATGGCAGCGCCGAACGGGCGTTCACACGAGCGGCGGGCCGGTGGGAAGTGGACGGGCCAAGATTCACCCTATCGGGGGGTAGTCGGCCCCCGTACGGGCCAGGCCGGGTTCTGGTGATCTAGGGTTCCGGATGGGCCGCCGGGAGACGGTGGCTGTGACCGCGACACATTCGCCAACGCCCCCACTCTTACGCGTATCTGATGATCCGTCATGGCTGTCGCCAGGGCGGTTCGGCATGACCTCACCGCGTTGATCCGACCAGATGAATGGAGAACCCTGCCGATGCCCGTGGACACCAGCCCGGAGACACAGCAGGCCCAGCAGCAGTCCCTCGCCACAGCTGCTGCCCGTAACCTCGCGACGACGACCAAGTCCGCCCCGCAGATGCAGGAGATCACCTCCCGCTGGCTGCTCAAGGTGCTCCCCTGGGTGCAGGCCGCCGGTGGCGCCTACCGGGTCAACCGTCGCCTGACCTACACCGTCGGCAACGGCGTGGTCGAGTTCATCAAGACCGGCTCCGAGGTCCGCGTCATCCCCGCCGAGCTGGGTGAACTCGCCCTGCTGCGCGGCTTCGAGGACGAGGAGGTGCTGTCCGCCCTCGCCGACCGCTGCCAGCAGCGCGACTTCGGCCCGGGCGAGGTGCTCGTCACCCAGGGCGAGGCGGCCGACCGGATCTTCCTGATCGCGCACGGCAAGATCAACAAGATCGGCACCGGCAAGTACGGCGACGAGACCGTGGTCGGCGTGGCCGGCGACGGCGACCGCTTCGGCGACGACGCCCTGCTCAACCCGGACGCGGTCTGGGACTACACGGCCAAGAGCGCCACCGCCGGTGTGGTCCTCACCCTGTCCCGCGCGGACTTCGCCGCCATCCGGGACAACGCGCCGAGCCTCCAGGAGCACCTGCAGTCCTTCCTGGCCCTGCCGCAGCAGGCCCAGAACGAGCGCGGCGAGGCCGAGATCGCCATGTCGGCCGGCCACCACGGCGAGTACCAGCTCCCCGGCGCCTTCGTGGACTACGAGCTGAAGCCGCGCGAGTACGAGCTGAGCGTCGCGCAGACCATCCTGAAGATCCACAGCCGCGTCGCGGACCTGTACAACGAGCCGATGAACCAGACCGAGCACCAGCTGCGGCTGACCATCGAGGCGCTGCGCGAGCGCCAGGAGCACGAGCTGGTCAACAACCCGGAGTTCGGCCTGCTCAACAACGCCGACTTCGACCAGCGGATCCAGACCCACTCCGGCCCGCCCACCCCGGACGACCTGGACGAGCTGCTCAACCGCCGCCGTGACCCCGACTACCTGCTCGCCCACCCGCGGACCATCGCCGCGATCGGCCGCGAGCTCAACGCCCGCGGGATCTACCCCCACCACGTCGACCTCGGCGGGCAGCAGGTGCCGGCTTGGCGCGGGGTCCCGATCCTGCCGTGCAACAAGATCCCGATCACCAAGGAGAACACCAGCTCCATCCTGGTGATCCGGACCGGTGAGGAGAACCAGGGCGTCATCGGCCTGCACCACACCGGCATCCCGGACGAGTACCAGCCCTCGCTGTCGGTCCGCTTCATGGGGATCGACGAGAAGGCGATCATCTCCTACCTGGTCAGCGCCTACTACTCGGCGGCGATCCTGGTGCCCGACGCGGTCGGCGTGCTGGAGAACGTCGAGATCGCGCACCGCCGCCACTGAGGCGGGTGACTCCCGGGCGCGGACCGTAACCGGTCGGCTCGAAGATCGTTTGACCTGATGACGGACGGCCCGCCCCCGGAGGCGGGCCGTTCGTCTGAGAGCACCCGATCGTGTCCGACCGGTTCGTGACCGGCGCCGACCGACGGGTGACCCGTTCCGATCCGTACTCCCCGGATCCGTAGCACTGCCCAGTCGACCCGAGAGGTGTGTGGAAGCCATGCCGCAGCGCCGGCAGTCGCAAGGGATATCGGTGCACGGCAACGGGGGTGCGGCGACCCGGCGGCGGTTGCGGACGGTCGGCGCCGTGCTCGGCGCGGTCGCGATGTGCCTGCTGGTCAGCGGCGCCTCCGCGGCCGGGGCCGAGCGGCACGGCGGGGGGCACGGGCACGGCCCGGTCGTCGACATCTGCGTCTGCAGCGAGACGGACGTGTCGGTGTCGGTGGGGCCCGGCGGCCAGGTGGGCATCGGCGTCGGGGTGGACGTCCAGGTCGGCGTCACCGTCGCCCCGAAGTCCGACGGCAAGCACCCGGACCCACGGCCCCCGCACGGGCACCACCCGTGCCGGCACCACGAGGACGACGACCCCGGGGACGACGAGGGGGACGAGGACGGCCACGGCGGGTACAGCGGGCACGGCGACCACGGGCACCACTGGGGGCATCATCACCACCCCTGCCCGACGCCCACCCCGACCCCCACGCCCACGCCCACCCCGACGCGTACTCCGACCCCGACCCCGACCCCGTCGCCGAGCGCCACCCCCACGCCCTCGGCGCCCCCGAAGCCCACGCCGACACCGGTGCCGACCCCGACCCGGACCCTGCCGCCGCCAGCCCCGACACCGACGCCCACCCCGGCGCCCCCGTCACCCACGTACGCTCCGGTGGTACCGGCGAAGCCCCCCGCGCCGCCGGCCCCCCGGCCGACCTCGCCCGCGCCCGACCCCGTGGTGCCCGAGCCGCCCGCCCCCAGCCCGGCCGCGCCGAGCCCGGTCCGGCCGACCCCGGTTCCGGTCCCGAAGGCCGTCTACAAGGTGCCGGTGGCACAGCCGGCGCCACCGCCGCAGCGCCATCACGGGCCCGCGCCCACCACCACCATGCTGCTGGTCACCGTGCCCGCCGTGCTGGCGGCGGCCGCCCTGCGCCCGGGTCGAGGCCGTTCCGGCGGCTCCGGCCGGTCCTGACCGCCGCGCGCGTCCACCCGGGGCCGGTCCGCGCCCCGGCCTTCGATCCGATCCGACCGATCCGATCCGACCGATCCGATTCGTTCCGATTCGATCCGACGCTGCGTCGGAAGCCAAGCCAGAGAAGGGAGTTCCCCCATGTCCGAATGGGTGGCGTTGGGCATCGCCATGGCGGCGGTGTGTGCCGTCGTCGTGGTGATCGTGCTGCTCCGGCACCGCCGGGTGGGCGCCGAGAAGAACAGCGACGAGACTCCGGACGTCATCGAGTACATGACGATGATGATCGGCGTGGTCTACGCGATCGTCCTCGGTCTCGCCATCGCCGGTGTCTGGGAGGCGCGTGGCGCCGCCCAGGACGACGTGCTGCGCGAGGCGCAGTCCTTGCACGAGGTGAGCGACCGCGCGGTGGTCTACCCGGCCGAGTTCCGCGACAAGGTCCGGGCCGACGTGGACGCCTACGTCTCGTACGTGGTGGACGTCGAGTGGACGTACATGCGCGAGCACGGCGAGATCTCCGACAAGGGCACCGAGCTGCTGGACAAGCTGCGGGCGGACGTCGCCACCCGGGCGCCCGCGTCCGAGCTGGAGGCGCAGAACTACCAGCCGATCATGGACCGGATCAGCCAGGCCGACGACGCCCGCAACGCGCGCGGCCAGAACGCCGGTCCGACCATGCCCGGGGTGGTCTGGTTCGGTCTGATCGTGGGCGGGGTGGTGACCGTCGGGATGCTCTTCGCGCTCCAGATCCGGCGCACACCACGGGAGTTGGTCCTCGCGGGCTGCTTCAGTGCGCTGATCGCCTTCCTGCTGTTCATGATCTGGGACTTCGACGACCCCTTCGGCCGGAGCGTCTCGGTGACCACCCAGCCGTTCACCGACCTCTTCCCCTCGCTCGGTCTCGGCGGCAACGACTGAACCGTGCGAGCGGGCCCGGTGTCGCGCCGGTCAGGGCGCGGCACCGGGCTCGCTGTTCATTGACGAGACGTCAGTTCAGGCTGTTGTTCATCGAGTTGAGCATGGCGCCGGAGGCGTCGTCGTTCTCCAGGGAGAAGGCGAAGAGTCCGCCCAGGCCCTTGCTCCTGGCGTAGGCCCCGCGGGCCTGGACGGCCTGCGGGGTGTCGCCGGTCCAGAAGTTGGTGCCGTCGTACACCCAGCTGCTCTCGGTGACCGCGTCCCAGTGGGTGTTCGCGGCGGTCGGGTTGAGCTCCTTCCAGGCGGCCAGACCGGCCTCCTGGCTCAGCGGCTTGGCGGCGGTGGGGCCGGTCGCGCTCTGGTACAGGCCGTAGTCGGCGCCGGCCGGGACGCCGGTCCAGCCGCGCCAGTAGAACGGGATGCCGAGCACCAGCTTGTCGGCGGGGAAGCCGCCGGGGATGCCGTACTCGGGCAGGCCGGCGGTGTACGCGGTGAGCATGGTGTCCACGTTGTACTTGCGGGTGCCCGGGGGGATCGGCGTGGTCGGGTCGGCCGGGCTGTCGTGCAGCGGGTCCTGGTGGTTGGTCGGGCCCTTGGCGTCCCAGGCGCCGTGCATGTCGTAGGACATGACGTCGGCGTAGTCCAGGTAGGCGCCGATCCTGTCGGTCTCCAGCTGGGCGATCTTGTCCTGGCCGCTGGGGAGGGCGGCGGTCAGCAGGTACCGCTTGCCCTGGGCGGCGCCGAGGGCGTCCAGCTGGCTGCGGAACTCCTTGAGCAGCAGGGTGAAGTTCTGCTTGTCGGCGGGGGAGTAGTGGTTGCCGGTGTGGCCGCCGGCCGAGGCCGGGTACTCCCAGTCGAGGTCGACGCCGTCGAAGAGGCCGGCCGCCGAGGCCGGGCCGCCGGAGGCGTCACCGGCGATGCCGGTCGGCAGGTTGCCCTTGACGAACATGTCGACGCAGGAGGAGACGAAGGCCTTGCGGGAGGCGTCGGTCGCGGCGGCGTCGGAGAAGTACTTGGAGTACGTCCAGCCGCCGATCGAGATGGTGAACCGCAGGTTCGGGTACTTGGCCTTGAGCTGGCGCAGCTGGTTGAAGTTGCCCTTGAGCGGCTGGTCCCAGCCGTCGGTGCTGCCGTCCACGCTGTTTCCGGCGCCGTAGCCGTTCTGGTAGTCGGCGTAGGCGTCGCCCGCGCCGTCACCCGCGTTGGGGTTGCTCTCGTTGGCGGAGTCGGAGGCCTTCACGGCCTGGAAGCAGGTGAACCTGGTCGGGTCGATGTTGGCGAACGCGTAGTGGATGACGTCCAGCTGGGCGGCGGCGCCGCTGGTGTCCACGTTCTTCGCGTGGTACGCGTTCTCGTAGATGCCCCACTGGTCGAAGTAGGCGGAGCGGACGGGCTTCCGGGCCGGGGCGGCGGCCGTGGTGGTGCTCACCGGGGCGGACTGGGCGGACGCGTGGCTGCCGGAGTAGCCCTGCACGCTGAAGGTGTAGCCCTTGCCGGGCAGCAGCGAGCTGACGGCCACCGAGGTGCCCATCGAGGTGGCGACCAGCTGCCCGTTGGACCACACCTTGTAGGCGACCGGGCCGTCGCCGGTGGTGACGGTGGAGGGCTGCCAGCTGAGGACGACGGCGTTGGCGGTGACCTGGGTGACGGCGACGCCGGTGGGGGTGGTGACCTTGCCGTCCCCGGCCGGGCCGCTCGCGGTGGCGGTCGGGCTGCCGGTGGCGGTGGGGCTGCCGGTCGGGGTGGGGCTGCCGGTCGGGGTGGGGCTGCCGGTCGGGGTGGGGCTGCCGGACGCGGTCGGGCTCGACGAGGCCGTCGGGCTGCCGCTCGCCGTGGGGCTGGTGGACGCCGTCGGGCTGCTGGAGGAGGTCGGCCCGGCCGGGCCGGTGAGGCTGAGGTCGTCGGCGTAGTAGCCGCCGGTGCCGTACCAGCCGTGCGTGAAGACCGTGACCGAGGTGGTGGCGGCACCGGTGGTGAAGGTGGTGCTCAGTTGGCTCCAGCCGGTCGCGCCGGGCGTCCAGGTGGAGGAGTTGACGCCGGCCCCGGTGGCGCCGAGGTAGACGTAGCTGCCCTGCACCCAGCCGGACAGCGTGTAGGTGGTGTTCGGCTGGACGGTGACGGTCTGCTGGCACTGCGCGGTGTCGGAGGCCGAAGCAGCCCCGTTCAGCGCGTACCGGCCGCCGTGCACCGGGTTGGTGACGACGGATCCGTTGGCGCAGCTCCAGCCAGCCAGGGTGCCGGTTTCGAGGTCACCGTTGGTCAGCAGGTTGGCGGCGGCGGCCGAGGCGGGGCTGAAGGTCAGGGCGACGGCGACGCCGCCGGTGCCGAGCGTGGTGGCGAGGGCCAGGGCGAGGGCCCGTCTCCGGGGTGCGGCCCGGTGGGCGGCCCGCGCCCCGGCGGGACGTGCGGGCATGACGCGGTCGTGCATGGCGGTCTGTCCTCCGGATGTGTGGGGGTTCCGGCGGTGCGTGGCCCGGCTGGGCCTGGGGAGCCGGCCCGGGCGCGGTGGGGGCGCGCGGGCGGGTGAACGCGTGCTGACGGACGGTACGCGGGCGCGGCGGGCCGGCTGACCCGCGCGCGTCACGACATCACAGATTGGACTGGACCAATATTCGCCGTCAAGGGTGTCCGTTCCGCGCCGTCAAGGGTGTCCGCCCGCTGGACCGTTACCGGCCGCCGGAGGCCCGGCCCGGTAGGTTGACCGCGACCGAGCAGCCCCGCCGAACGGAGGACTCGCCATGGAGAGCCAGGACTGGGACGACCGCTACGCCGCCAGCGAGCTGCTGTGGGGCGTCGAACCCAACCGGTGGGTGGTCCGCGAACTGACCGGCCACACCCCCGGCCACGCCCTCGACCTGGCCGCCGGGGAGGGCCGCAACGCCATCTGGCTGGCCGCCCGGGGCTGGGAGGTCACCGGACTGGACTTCTCCGCCGTCGCCCTGGAGCGCGCCGAACGGCTCACCGCCGACCTGCCCGACGAGGTCGCCGAACGGCTCACCTGGCGCCACGGCGACGCCCGCGCCTTCGACGCCCCCGTCGCCGGGTACGACCTGGTCCTGGTCGCCTACCTCCAACTGCCCGCCGCCGAGCGCCGGGCCGCGCTGCGCCACGCCGCCGAGGCGCTCGCGCCCGGCGGCACCCTGCTGGTGATCGGCCACGACCTGACCAACCTCACCGAGGGCGTCGGCGGCCCGCAGGACCCGGCGGTGCTCTTCACCCCGGACGACGTGCTCGCCGACCTCGCCGACCGGGGCCTGCGCACCGTCCGGGCCGAGCGGGTGCATCGGCAGGTCGGCGGGGAGCCCGGCCACCAGGGCGAGGGCGGCGCCGTCGCGGTGGACGCGCTGGTCCGGCTGGAGCGGGGCACCGCGTGACCGCCCGCTTCGCCCGACGCACCCTGCTGACCGGTCTGGCGGCGGCCGTGCCGGGGCTGTTGGCGGGCTGCTCCTCCGACCAGGGCGGCAAGGGCGGCAAGGTAGACAAGAACGCCAGTGCGGCGCCGGCCAGTGACGCCGGGGGCGACGCCTTTGTGATGATCATCCGGCACGGCGAGAAGCCGAGCGGCGACCAGCAGGGCCTGGACGAGAACGGCGGCCACGACGGCAAGTCCCTCACCGCGCGCGGCTGGTCCCGGGCCCGGGCGCTGCCCTCGCTGTTCTCCCCGCCCGCCCCCGGCCTGCGGACCCCGGCGCGGATCTTCGCCGCCGCCGACCAGGGCCCGCTCGCCGGGGCGCACCGGATGCGCCAGACGGTCGCCCCGCTGGCCGCCGAGCTCGGGCTGACCGTGGACACCACCCACCCGGAGTCCCAGGAGACCGCGCTGGCCACCGCCGTACTGGCCGGCGCGCAGCCGGTGCTGATCTGCTGGGAGCACTCCCGGATCCCGCGGATCGTCGAGGCGCTCGGCGCCACCGGCAGCGGGGCGCCCGCCACCTGGCCGGACCGCTTCGACCTGGTCTGGGTGCTCAGCCGGACGGCCGGCGGGCCGTGGGCCTTCCAGGAGGTCCGCGAGCACCTGCTGAACGGCGACGGCTGATCCGCCTGTGGGCGGACGATCGCCTGATGTTCCATCAACTAGCTTGCTCTGTATGAGGAATCGCGCGCCCGTCGGAGCCGTGTTGGCCGTCGCTGCCACCACCGGGCTGCTGCTCGCGGGATGCAGCAGCTCCGGTTCCGGCGACGGGCCGGCGCCGGACCGGACCCGGGCCACCGGCGCGCCGCCCGGCACCGGCGCGCCCCGGCCCGGAGCCGAACGCCGGGCGGACGGTGCGGAACTGCTCTACCGTGCCGAGGGCGGGCGCAGCGCCCAGAACCCGGCCTTCGCCCCGGACGGCCGCTCGGTGCTGCTGACCGAGTTCGCCGACGGCTACAACAGGGGCGCCGCCGCCCTCGAAGTGCTCCCGCTGGAGGGCGAGCGCAAGCCGCACAAGGTCCTGGACGAGCCGGACAGGGCGGCGGTCAACCTCCCCGGCACCAGCTGGAGCGCCGCCGCCGGGGCGTTCACCTTCGCCACGGACCGCGAGTCCGGGCACGACGAGGTCTGGCTGATGACGCCGGGCGGCGCCCCCGAGCGGGTGACCAGCCACACCGACGGCAGCGGCTACAACGAGCCGAGCTTCTCCCCGGACGGCGAGTGGATCGTGTTCCAGCAGAGCTGGGAGCCGGAGCACGCCGCCGTCCACGGGGACTCCGCCGAGCAGGACTCGCTCTGGAAGGTCCGCCGGGGCGGTGGCGCGCCCGTCCGGCTGGTCGACGGCAGGGGCACCGGCACCGACAACCGGCAGCCGAACTGGTCCCCCACGGGCGACCGGATCGTGTTCCAGCGGCGCGACGCGGGCACCGAGAGCTGGTCGCTGTGGACGGTCGAGGCGGACGGCACCGGGCTGCGCCGGGTGGTCGACGCGCCCGGTGAGCACACCGACCCGAGCTGGTCCCCGGACGGCCGGTACCTGGTCTTCTCCTCCGACCTCGGCGACCTGCCGCGCGCCCAGGTGTTCGTCGTCGCGGCGGACGGCGGCCGTCCCGTCCGGGTGACCCGCGACGACGCCTCGTACGACGGTGCGCCGAGCTGGTCCCCGGACGGGAGGTGGATCGCCTTCGAGTCCGCCCCGGGCGGCGAGAGCCACCCCGCCGCCCTCTGGCGGATCCCCGCGCCGACGCCCTAAGCCGTGGTGATGCTCACCACCGAGTACTGCACGAGCGTCAGCGGCACGCTGACCGTGCTGCCGGTGACGGTGTACGGCACGGGCTTGGGCGCCGGGTCGGTGCCGTCCGGGGAGGCGAGGGTGACCGCGGTGACGGTGGCGCCGGCCGGGAGGGCGTAGGAGAGGGTGCAGTTGGCGGGGGTGGTGCGGAAGGCCGCCGGGGTGTCGCCGAAGTTGCTGAAGTTCACCAGGTGGACGACGGTGTCGTTGCCGAGCCGCCGGGCGTCCAGGAAGATCCGCTTGTCGCCGGCCAGGGTGACGGCGAGCGGCGCGGCCTGCCGGACGGGCGTGAGCAGCTGGTCGGCCGAGGCCTGGTCGGTTCTGGTCAGGTAGCTCAGTCCGGGCAGGGCCTTGACGTACCAGCAGCTGCCGGCGCCGTAGGTGTTCTGCCGGGTGGCCGGCAGCGGGTCGGCCCGGCGCAGGCCGAGCACGTCGGAGAGCGCGAACTCGCTGCGGGCGCCGCCCAGTTCGTCGAGGGCGGTGGGGGCCGGGCCGGTGATCACGAGCGTCCCGCCGCCCGCGACGAAGCCGCGCAGCACTGCCGCCTCGGCGTCCGAGACGGCCTGGAGGTTGGGCAGCAGCAGCACGCTGAACCGGGCCAGGTCGGCGGCGGTCAGTCCGGGGCTGGTCACGGTGTCGAAGGGGATGTGCGCGTACACCAGGGCCTTCACGGTGCCGCGGAACTCGCCGAGCCAGGGGATCGAGGCGCAGCTCATCTCCGGGTCGTCGCCGCCCCACCAGTCGGTGATCCCGGCCGGGGCGGTGGCGTTGACGTACATCCCGTTGCCGGTGCCCGGGCTCACGTAGTCCCGGGACGGGCTGGAGTGGTAGACGCCCACCCGGGCGGCCGGTTCGGCGTTGTAGAGCCGCTCCTGGTTGGTCCTGACGAAGCGGTACATCCGGGTGCGCATCGCCGCGTCGACGCCGTCGTTCTTGAACGGCGTCTTCACCTCGTAGGGGTTGCAGCCGGCGGCGATCAGCTGGGACATCACCAGCGAGGCGTCGTCCGGCTGCCAGCCGTAGGAGAACGCCCAGGCGGGCTTGGTGCCGCTGGCCGCGCGGGCGTACTTGTACATCGAGATCAGGCAGACCCAGTCGGAGGCGGTGGCGTGCCGCATCCCGTCGTAGTTGCCGAGGATGTCCACCTCCCAGACCTGGCCGACCGCGCCGGGCGCCTGGCGCAGGTAGGCGCCGTCCAGGCCGATGGAGGTGGCGTAGCGGTAGTCCATCGAGACGGTTTCGACGAAGGTCACCAGGTCGGGGTTGACCGAGCGGCCGGCCGCGGCGATGTCCAGCTGGAACTGGAGCAGGTTGCGGTGGCGCCACTCGACGTAGCGGCGGAAGACCGGGTCGGCGAAGTCGGCCGCCCTGGGCAGGGCCAGTCCGGTGTCGGCCTTGAAGGCGGCGGCGCCCCAGGTGGAGGCGTCGCACCAGGAGAGCACGCCGTCGAAGTAGATCGGGACGTCCGGCCAGATGCCGTCCACGCCGGTCGCGGCGAGTGCCTTGATCCGCTTGAGGTAGTAGTCCCGCCAGGGCGAGTTGGGGCTGAGCCAGACGCTCTCGTCGCCGGGGTCGACCCAGACCACCACGCTGCCGTAGAACACGTTGGGCTTGCCGTCGAGGTCGCGCTGGACCCAGGAGCCGCCCTCGGCGTTCTTGTAGAACGAGCGGCCCTTCTCCCCGCCGGGGGAGATCAGCTCCAGGGACGGGTAGTACATGACGACCTTCAGACCGGCGGCGTGGGCCAGGCCGGTGAAGGTCTTCACTTCCGCCATGTGGGCGGTGAACTCGGCGTCGGTGAGCCAGTTGGAGAGCAGGGTGTCGAGCTCGATGACGCCGACGTTCTGGGCCTTGAGGGTGTCGACCGCGCCCTGCATGTCGGCGGGCTCGTTGAAGGTGCCGTCGGCGATGCGGGCGAAGCGGGCCCAGTCCGGCCAGGGCTGGGCGGCGGCTGCGTCGGTCCCGAGGGCGGGTGCCGCGGCGGGCGCGGGCGTGGGCGTGGACGCGGGCGTGGGTGCGGCGGCCCAGGCCTGGCCGGGCAGCAGCCGGGCGGCGGCCAGCGCGCCGCCGGTGCCCAGGCCGGCCCGCAGCAGTCGGCGGCGGCCCAGCCGGGAGGCGGCGGGTGACGGAGTGGTGGACGGGGTGGTCGACGGGGTGGTGGCCGGTGCGGGCGGTGTGCCTTCGTGCGCGGACATGGTGGGTCCCCCAGCGTGAGTCACGGCGTCGTGTCGGCGTGTCCGAGCCGACCCTAGACGGGCGCGCTGCCCGGCCGTCCGCTCCCGGTCCGCGGCTACGCCAGACGTCCGACCGTACCGGCTCCGGATGACCGAGCCCGGTCGCGCGGTGCTGCCGGGCGGGTTCCTCCCCACGGCGGTTGACAGTGTGCGGACCAGTGTGGGTGACGGCGCGCGGGGTAGGGGTCCGGGGAGCGGCCGTCGGATGATCACCACTGCTCTACGGTGTTGTAGATTCACGGTCTTCACGGCGCACTTCACGGCGCACGGCGGCAGGGACGAGGAGGGCGCGATGAGTGTTTCGCTGGCCAAGGGGCAGAAGATCAGCCTGGAGAAGCCGGGTGGCGGTCAGCTGAACGTGGTCCGGATGGGCCTCGGCTGGAAGGCCGCGCAGCCCAAGGGCTTCTTCGCCAAGCTGCTCGCGGCCGGCCGGGAGATCGACCTGGACGCCTCCGCGGTGCTGTTCTCCCAGGGGCGCCCGGTGGACGTGGTCTTCTTCCAGCACCTCACCAGCAACGACGGCTCGGTCCGGCACAGCGGCGACAACCTGGTCGGCGGCGCGGGCGACGCCACCGACGACGAGTCGATCACCGTCGACCTGACCCGGATGCCCGCCGAGGTCGACCAGATCCTCTTCACCGTCAACTCCTTCACCGGCCAGACCTTCCAGGAGGTCGAGGCGGCCTTCTGCCGGCTCGTCGACCAGCAGACCGGCGCCGAGCTCGCCCGCTACACGCTCACCGGCGGCGGCCCGTACACCGCGCAGATCATGGCCAAGGTGCAGCGCACGCCCACCGGTTGGCAGATGGCCGCGATCGGCCAGCCCGCCAACGGGCGGACCTTCCAGGACCTGATGCCGGAGCTGGTCAAGCACCTGTGAGACCGGACCGCTCCCCGGTGCGGCCGCTCGTCCGAGCCCGGGCAATCCACGGCAACGCCAAGGCAAAGCCCTGGTAAAGTTCCTGCTCGTGCCGTGGCCGGGGAGAGCCACGGCCCGATCCGGAGGAGCCTCGTGGCGGACGAGACGGTGCTACAGCGTGAGCTGCGAAGGAGCCCCGGTGCCGGCGGCCAGGCGGCCGTCCTGGCCCGCCACCACGGCACCGGACCGGACGCGCAGCCGTACGGCGCCGAGCCGATCGGCCGGTACCGGACGCTGGAGAAGCACGATGCGCCCCTCCGCGGCGCCTGAGGCCGCGCCGGGGCGGGTGCGCTGGGCCGCCCCGGTCGCGGCCAACCTCGCGCTCGGGTTCGTCTTCGTCGTACCGCTGCTGCTGACGCTGCTGTTCCTGGTCAACTACCCGCTGGCCTGGCTCGGGCTCACCCAGCGCGAGCCCACCGAGAACGACGGGCCCGGGGTGTGGGTGTTCGCCCTCGCGCTCGTCTGGACCTTCTTCGGCCTGCTCTGGTGGCTGGTCAACCTCGGCGTCGGCCGGCTCACCGGGCTGCGCGGCCGCCGCTACTGGTGGGTGGTCGCCGGGCTGCCCCTGCTGCCCTCGCTCGTGATGTCACCGCTGTCCAACGGCCCCTGGACCGTCCTGACCTGGCTGCCCTGACCGACGCTCCCGGACGTCGTCCCCTCCTCATCGGAAGGTCGAACCCACTGTCCTGAACCCTGCGATATCCCGCCGGGGCGTGCTCCGCGGCACCGCGGTCGCCGGCCTGCTCGGTGACGGCGTGCCGGCGGCCCCCGGAACCACCTCTTGGTTCCGGGGGCCGCTGGTGCAGTCGGGGGTTGTCAGTGGGCCGAGGGGGAGGGCGACGCACTGGGCGCGATGGCGGTGGCCGACCCGCTGGGCGTGGTGGTCGTGGTGGCCGTCGGGGTGGGGGTCGGGCAGCCCGGGGTGGTGGGGGTCGCGGTCGGGGTGCCGGTGGGCGTGGCCGTCGCGGTGGGCGTGGCCGTCGGGGACGGGGTGCCGGTCGGGGTGGCGGTGCCGGTGGGCGCGGCCGTGGTGGTGGCCGTCGGGCTCGGGCAGGCGGTGGGCGTGCCGGTGGGCGTCGGGGTCGTGGTCGGCGTGGCCGTCGGGGACGGGGTGCCGGTCGGGGTGGTGGTCGCGGTCGCGGACGGCGAGGGCGAGCCGGTGGGGGTGGGTGTGCTGGTCGTGGGTGTGCTGGTCGTGGGCGTGCTGGTGGTCGGCTGCGCCGTGGTCGGCTGGGCGGTCGGGGTGGCCGTGGGCGACGGTGCCGGGGTGGTCGGCTGGGCGCTCGGCGAGGGCTGCGAGACCGGGGCCGTCGTGGGCGCGGGCGTGCCGCCCGGCGTGGTGGTGGCGGTGGACGGCACGGGCAGCGGCAGGGCCGGGGTCGGCCACAGCGGGGCGGACGGGGCCGGGCGGTCCGGGACGGAGGTCGTGGTGCCGCTGCCGTAGTGGGCCATCCAGTTGCGGACGGTCCGCAGGTATTCGCCCGAGTTGTTGTAGCTGAGAACGGCTCGGTCGAGTTGGGCCGGATCGGCGAGGTCGCGCCCGCCTGCGCACAGGTAGCGGGCGGCGGCGTCGGCGGCGTCGAAGACGTTGTTCGGGTCTGCCTTGCCGTCCCCGTTGGCGTCGGCGCCCCAGGTGGCCCAGGTGGAGGGGATGAACTGCATGGGGCCGACGGCCCGGTCCCAGCGCGGGTCGCCGTCGTAGCGCCCGTTGTCGGTGTCGGGTATCGCGGCGAAGCCGTTGCCGTCGAGCACCGGGCCGAGGATCGGGGTGAAGGTGGTTCCGGCGGCGTCGACCTGGCCGCCGTTGGCGTGGCCGGACTCGACCTGGCCGATCCCGGCGAGCAGTTGCCACGGCAGGTGGCAGCCCGGTGAACGCTGGGCCGCCGCGGTCTCGGCCTGGCGGTAGGCGGCGAAGACCGTGGCGGGCAGGGCGGGGCCGGTCGCGGCGAAGGGGCCGGCGGTGGGGGCGCCGGGCAGCGTGGTGGGCGGCTGCGGCAGTTGGACGGTGCCGCCGCCGTCGGCGGGGACTCCGGTGCCGGGGCCGGTGGCGGAGCCGGTGGAGGGACCGTTGGCCGGGGTGGCGGCGGCCCCGGACCGGTCGTCGCCCTGGGTGGTGGGGTTGGTGCCCGGGGTCGTGGCGGCGTCGGCGGCCGCCACCGAGGCCAGCCCGAGGCCGGTGACCTGGGAACCGGTGAGCGCGGCGAGGGCGGTGAACGCCGCCGCCGCCCCGGTGACCCGCTTGCCGAGCCGAATCCGCCGCCCGTTCTGGGCGTTCCCGAACCGTGCCACCATGCTGTGCCCCTCCCCGTCGCCGTCCGGACTGCTGCTGAACGGACGAGCCGTCATCATCGTGCCTGCCGGTGGATGGCGGCTCCGACCGCCGGAATGATTAGTATCACGACGATCTGACAGGTCCGGGGCGACCGGGGGAACCCGTGGGTGCTCAGGCGCCGAGACGGGTCGCGAGCACCCCGGCCAGCAGGGTTTCGGCGACGAGCTCGGCGGAGGCGTTCGCCTCGTCGCCGGGGCCGCGGCTCTTGACCGCCTCGACCGCGTAGAGGTAGCCGTTCACCAGGACGTAGACGACCGGCTGGCCGCCGGCGGGTTTCTTGGTGACCATCACGGCCTCCTGGCCCATCCCCGGCAGGGGGGTGACGGAGAGCCCGGGATCGGCCTTGATCCTGGCGAGGGTGGTGGGCGGGACGTCGTGGACCGACGCGTAGGACTCGTGGGAGCCCCAGGTGCAGCCCCAGGGCTGGCTGCCGTCGGCGGCCTTGTCGGGGTGGGTGCCGGTGAACGGGCCCGAGGTGCCGAGGGCCTGGACGATCTGCGGGGAGTTCAGCAGGGTGCAGGCGTCGGCGGGCCGCTTCCCGGTCGGTGCGGGCGCGGGCGCGGCGATCGCGGAGGTGTTCACGGGAGCGGGCGTGGCGGCGGTGGCCGAGGGGGTGGCGGGCGTGCTGGCGGCGGCCGAGGGCGTGCCGGTGGCGGGGCCGGTGGCGGGTGCGGTGGTGGCCGCGGTGGCGGCGGGCCCGGTCGCGGCGGGGGCCGCGGTGGAGTCGCTCTTCGAGGAGGAGCATCCCGTGAGGACGGCGGCGACGAGTGCGGCGGCGGGCAGCCAGACGAGCCGGCGCCCGTACCGGAGTGGTGAGTTGGCCTTCATGTGGATCCCCCCAGAGGTCCGGTCCGCGGTTGGTCCACGGGCCTGACGGCGCCGGCGGCGTGCGGCGTGGAAGGATGCTACGGCTCCGGAGGCGGCGGTATCTCCCGTTCCAGTAACGGGAGTTGACCGAGAGTGTAACGGCGGTGGGACGGGCCCGCCGGGCGCGGGACGGGCGGTTCGGGTCGCGGGGGTGGTACGTGCGCGTCGTTCCGGGCTCCCCGGCGGCGCCCTGCGTCGACCGTCCTGACCTGCCCTGATGTCCGGCGCGGGGGCGGGCCCTCCCTACCAGGACCGGCCCCCGGATACCAGCCTTCGGCCCCAACTCGGCCCTGGACGGGTGACGTTCTGGTGAAAGTGGGCATGCCACCACAGGCCGCCCGGCATGCTGACCCCCGTGAGACTGCGGATGGAGGCCCAGACCGTGAGCGCGAACCTGCCGGAGACCGTCACCGGGGCACCGGCCGTCCTGCCGGCACCCCCTCGGGTGGTCGACGACCTGGCCCGGGACCTGACCCAGGCGGCGGCCGCCGTGCGGGCGGTGTCGCGGGGCAGGCGCACCGGCGGGGACGTCACCGTCGCCGCGTACACCGCCGTGGTGTGTACCGGCCGGTCGGCCGCCCACGCGCTGGAGGAGGCCGCCGCGTGGTGTCGGCAGGCCCCCGAGGCCGAGGTGCACTCGCTGGCCTGGGCCCGGGTGCCCGGGCACCGGGAGGACGTCTTCGAGTACCGCGTCACCCTGGCCGTCGGTTTCCCGGACGAGGAGACCGGCGAGTACCCCGGCGACACCCATCACGGCTGGCGCTGAACCCGGGGCGCGTGACAGGCCGTAGGATCGCCCCCATGGACGAGGGGGGTACGAACCACATGCGAAACGTTTCTGCTGGCGACGGCGACACCGGTGGCAACAGCGGCGACAACGGTGACGCCAACGGCGCGATGGCCGGCCCGCGGGAGCTCTCGCGGGCCGGCGCGATCGCCGCGACCGTCCTGGCCGCGCTGTGCGGCGCGGCCGTCCTGCTGGCGATGCTCCACTGGCTGGGGTGGAGCATCCCCGGGGTCGGCTGGCTGGTCGCCAAGGGCGGGATCAAGCTGGCCGTCGGGGGCTTCGCCGGACTGGCGGCCGCGTTCGCCTGGGTGCGCTCGCGGCTGCGGTCCTGAGCGCGGCTGCGGTCTCGGGCGTGGCTGCGGTCCTGAGCGCGGCGACCGGCGTCAACCCGCCTGCGGGGTCGGGCAGACGAGGTCGTGCTCGGGGGTACGGCCGTCCAGCAGGTAGCCCTCGACGATCCCGGTGACGCAGGTGTTGGGCCCGGGGTACTGGCCGTGGTCGCCGTTCCCGGTGACGGTCACCAGTCGCGATCCGCGCAGCGCGCGGTGGGCGCCGAGCGCGGCCTCGTAGTACGTCGCCGGGTCGTGCACCGAGTTGAGCATCAGCACCGGCGGCAGGTGGGCGCCGGTGACCTTGACCTTCGGCGCGGGCTTGGTCGGCCAGGAGGCGCAGACCGCACCGAAGGCGAGCGAACGGGCGCCGACCAGCGGGTAGCGCGCGGTGTTCTCGGCGCCGCGCCGCACCCAGGTGTCGAGGTCGCGGGTCCACGGAGTGTCGGCGCAGGTCACCGAGAAGTACTCGGCGAGGAACTCCGGGCTGAGGTACTCCCCGAACAGCTTCCGGCCGACGGCCTTGGCCGCCGGGTCGGCGGCCTGCCAGTCGTCGACGGCGGTCAGCGCCTGGGCGAGGTAGGGGAAGCCGGCCTCCTGGTAGACGGCGGTGATCGCGCCGTTGTCCAGCTGGTTCGGCCCGATCGTCAACGAGCCGTCGACGATGGGCTGTTCGTGCAGCGCGGCGCGGCGCTGCTCCCAGTGCGCCTGGACCTGCTCGGGGGTGGTGCCCCAGTGGTAGGTGCTGTCCCGGGCCGCCAGCCAGGGCAGGAAGTCCTCGTCGAAGCGGCGCTGGAAGCTCATCGGCTGGCCGAGCTGGAACCGCTCCCAGGTGCCCTCGAAACCGATGTTGCTGTCCAGCACCATCCGTTCCACCCGCTGCGGGAAGAGCGTCCCGTAGTAGGCGCCGACCATGGTGGCGTAGGACCCGCCGTAGTACGCGATCTTCTCCTCGCCGAGCAGCGCGCGGAACAGGTCCATGTCGTGGACGGTCTGCTCGGTGGTCAGGTAGGGCAGCAGGTCGCCGCTGCGCTCCTGGCAACTCGCCGCCAGCTTCTGTGCGTTGGCGATCATCCGGTCGATCGCGGCGGGGGACTGGTCGCGGTAGTCGCCGGCCAGGAACTCCTGGAACTCCTCCTGGGTCTGACAGACGGCGTGGGTGCTCTGCCCCACCCCGCGCTGGTCGAAGCTGACGATGTCGTACGCGGCACCGAGGGCGGGGGCGTGCTGGGCGAGCCCGGCGGGGCGCGGCAGGCCCGTCCCGCCCGGGCCGCCGGCCGCCTCCATCAGGACGCCCTTGCGCTGGGCGGCATCGCCGGCGCGGTGCCGGGAGACGGCGATGGTGAGATCCGGCCCGGCGGCGGGGTGGTGCCAGTCGCGGGGGACGACCATGGTGGCGCACTCCAGGGAGGGCACCGCCTGGCAGGTCTGCCAGGTGAGGGTCTGTCGGGTGTAGCGGGCGGGGGCGGCCGCCAGGTCGGCGGCGGCGCTCGCGGCGGTGCTGATGGCGGAGCTGGTGCCCTTCGGGTCGTCGGCCCGGGCCGGGGCGGCGGAGGCCGTGGCGGGCAGGGCGAGGCCGGCCAGCACGGCGGCGGCGACGGCCAGGGCGGCCGGGCGGACCCGGGTGGAGGTGCGGGTACGGGATGCGGTGGTGTTCACGGGAACGATCCTGTCCGAGCGCGGCCTGACGAGCGATCATGCACGGGCCCGTTTCGGGGGTGGTGCTGGCTACACCCCGAACCTGGCACTGGGTGCCCCCGGCCTGCCCGGTTCAGTACGCGGCGGTGAAGCGGACGCGTCGGTGGGCGGGCTGCTCGGCCTCGTCCAGCAGGGCGACGGCGAGGTCCTCCATGGAGATGGCGGAGGCCCCGTCGGCGTCGACGAGCAGTTCGTCGCGGCCGAGCCGGTACCGGCCGGTGCGCTCGCCGGGTTCGAGGACGGCGGCGGGGCTGAGGTACGTCCAGTCGACGCCGCCGTCGGCGCGGTAGAGGTCGAGCTGCTCGTTGCAGGCCAGGGCGATCGGCAGCCAGTCGGCGGGGAAGTCGGGGCCGTCGATGACGGTGGCGCCGTCCGTGCCGGGGAGGGCGAGGCTGCCCGCGCCGCCGACGGCGAGCAGGCGCACGTCCGTCCCGGCGAGACCGGCGAGCAGGCCCCGGGTGGCGGCGGCGAGTTCGGCCTCCTGGCCGGGGGCCGGGCGGGTCGCGGCGACCACCAGGTCCTGGCCGGCGGCGAGGCGGGCCACGTCCTCCGGGTTGCGGGCGTCGCCGACGGCGAGGGCGGCGGCCGCGGGCAGCCGGTGCGGGCGGGAGGGATCACGCAGGACGGCGGTGACCTGGTGGCCGCGGGCGAGGGCCTCGGTCACGACCCGGCTGCCGACGTTGCCGGTGGCGCCGAACACGGTGATGCGCATGGAGGTGCTCCTTCGGAGTGGAGTGGGTCGGGTTTGGTTGGGGTAACGGGTGCCGGCGGCAGTCAGGCGCGGTTGCGGGCGGCGGGCTCGGCCGCGGCCCGCTCGGCGGGCGCCGAGGACGCGACGACGGTCGCCGCTCCCGCCCGCGGCCGTTGGGTCTGCGCCGCGACCAGCGACCCGAGCACGATGACCGCGCCGAGCGCCTGCACCGGGCTGAGGTCCTGCCCGAGGGCGAGCCAGCCGAGCGCGGTGGCGACCACCGGGCTGAGCAGCCCGAGGAAGGTGACGGAGGTCGGCGGCAGCGCGCGCAGCCCCCGGAACCAGAGCGCGTACGCCACGGCCGCGCCGATCAGGCTGAGGTAGCCGTAGCCGAGCAGGTTGGCGGCGGTGAGGTGGGACGGCGGGGCGCCCTCGACGAACAGCGTGACCGGCACCAGGAGCAGTCCGCCGGCGGTGAGCTGCCACCCGGTGGTGGCGAGCAGCGGGGCGGGGGAGGTCCAGCGCTTGGCGAGGACGACGCCGGTGGCCATCACCACGGCTCCGCCGAGCGCGGCGGCCACGCCGAGCGCGTCGAGCTGGGCGTTGGCCCGCAGGACGAGCAGGCTGACGCCCGCGACGCCGGCGATGCCGGACAGGACGGTCCGCAGCGAGAGCCGGTCGCCGAGCAGTCCGGCGGAGAGGCCGGCCGCGATGAGCGGCTGGACGGCGCCGACGGTGGCGGCGACGCCGCCGGGGAGGCGGTAGGCGGCGATGAAGAGGAGGGCGAAGAACGCGCCGATGTTCAGCGCGCCGAGGACGAACGAGCGCCACCACCAACTGCCCTTCGGCAGTCGGCGGGTGAGGGCGATCAGCAGCAGTCCTGCGGGCAGGGCCCGGAGGACGCCCGCGAGGAGCGGGCGGCCGGGCGGGAGCAGTTCCGTGGTGACGAGGTAGGTCGACCCCCAGATGGCGGGGGCGAGGGCGGTCACCAGCACGATTCCGAGTCGATTCCTTAGCACTAAGCCAATGTATCTCAGCGCTAAAGTATCTGCCAGTGGTCCGATGGCGTCCGGTGGCGTGACGTGGCTCACGGTTACCTCAGCGCTAAGGGAAATCGCCGCCATCGCCTACCCTGGACCCGTGGCAGATCACGTGGACCGCGTAGTGGAACAGTGGGCGGCCGAACGCCCCGACCTGGACGTCTCCCCGATGGGGGTGATCGGCCGGCTCAAGCGCCTCAACCGCCTCGTGGACGCGGAGCTGAAGCGCAACTACACCGCGCACGGCCTCGACGCCGCCTCCTTCGACGTCCTCGCCACCCTGCGCCGCAGCGGCCCGCCGTACCGGCTCACTCCTACCGGCCTGATGCAGTCCGCGATGGTCACCTCCGGCGCCATCACCCAGCGCCTCGACCGCCTGGAGGCCCGCGGCCTGGTCACCCGCACCGCCAGCGACGTGGACGGCCGCAGCCGCGAGGTCGCCCTCACCCAGGAGGGCTACGAACTCGTCGACCGCGCCCTCCCCGGCCACCTCGCCGCCGAACGCCGCGTGCTCGCCGGCCTCGACGAGCAGCAGACCGAGGACTTCGTCGCCGCCCTGCGCGCCCTGCTCGCCGCCCTCGACGACAGCCCCCAGTAGGCGCGGGGGTCGCGGGCCGCCCGGTGGCCGGCGGCGCTTCGGGTAGCGCCGCCCAGTGGCCGCCGGCGCTAGGGGTTGACCGCCACCGCCTTGAAGAAGGTGTAGTGGAAGGTTCCGCCCGGTTCGGCCGCGCGCCGCAGCTCGGCGATGCCGCGGTCGAACTCCGCCGGCGTGCTCAGCCCGGCCGCCAGCGCGTCCGCGCGGACCGCCTCGACCATGGCGACGAAGGTCCGCAGCGTGAAGCCCTCCACCAGGGCCGGGCGGCCGCCGTCCGCGTACATCGTGCGCGGACGGACCGTCACCTCCCGGAACCCGGCCCCGGACAGCAGCGGGTACAGCCGGCGCCCCAGCAGGCCGTCGCCGCCCGCCGCGGACTGGAGCCGGACCAGGTGGTCGATGGTGGCGCGGGCCGCCGGGCTCTCCGGGTGGAAGAGGGCCGAACCGTGGTCGCCCTCGATCACCGTGATCGTGCCGCCCGGCCGCAGCACCCGCCGCAGCGCGGCCAGTCCGGCCGCCGGATCGGCCAGGTGCTCCAGCACGAAGCAGAGGAAGATGTGGTCGAACGAGCCCTCCGGGAACGGCAGTTGGTGCAGGTCGCCGTGGTGCCAGGCCACCCGGGCGGTGGGCGTCTGCGCCGCCACCCGGGCCCGGGCCTGGGCCAGTGACTCCGCCGAGATGTCCGCCGCCGTCAGCAGCACGCCCGGACTGGCGGCCAGCAGGTGCACGGTCTGCGCGCCCACCCCGCAGCCCGCCTCCAGTACCCGGCTGCCCGCCGGGTACGCCGTCCCCGCGTGCAGCAACTGCGCGAGGGTGTCCGCCTGGTCGCCGAGCCGCTGCGCCTCGGTCTCCGAGTAGCCGTGCACGTAACCGTTGTCGTCAAGGGGTGTGATCTCCGTGGTCATGGCCCCACCCTCGCGTCACAATGGCCCGGTGAACAGGTCCAAAGGTGCCGCCTTCGACAGGTCCAAAACCTCCGACCGCTCGACCGACTTCCTCCAGCTCGACACCGCCGACGCCCCGCCCGGTGGTCTCACCGACTGGCTCGCCCGGCGGCTGCGCGAGGCCGTCGCCGACGGCCGCCTCCCGGCGGGCAGCCGACTGCCCGCCACCCGGGTGCTGGCCGCCGACCTCGGCGTCTCCCGAGGGGTGGTGACGGACGCCTACCGCCGGCTCGCCGAGGAGGGCCAGGTCGCCGGCCGAGGCAGGGGCGGCACCGTCGTGGTCGCCGCCGCACTTCGGCCGGTACCGGAACCGCCGGTGACGGTGCCGCCCAGGCGTTCCGGGCCCACGCATTCCGGACCCGTGAGTTCCGGCCCCGCGTTGTTCCGGGACGACCCGGACCCCGAGGTGTTCGAGGCGCTGCGCGCCGCCCCCGCCCGGATCGACCTCACTCCCGGTGTGCCCGACCTCGCCGCCTTCCCCCGCGCCGCCTGGCTGCGCGCCGAACGCGCCGTCCTCGACGGCCTCTCCGCCCAGGACCTCGGCTACGGCGACCTCCGCGGCACCCCCGCCCTGCGCCGGGCCGTCGTGCACTGGCTGGCCCGGAACCGGGGCATCCGCGCCGACCCCGACGAGGTGCTGATCGTCGCCGGCACCGCCCAGGCCCTCACCCTGCTCGGCCGGGCGTTCGAACGCGCGGGCATCACCGAGGTCGCCGTCGAGGACCCGGGCTCGCTCGGCGCCCGCCAGCACCTCGCCCACTGGCTCGCCGCCACCCCGCCCGTCCCGGTCGACGCCGACGGCATCCGGGTCGACGCGCTGCGCGCCACCGGGGCCCCGGCCGTCCTGCTCACCCCCGCCCACCAGTTCCCGACCGGCGTGGTCCTCGGCGGCGAACGACGGCGCGAACTGCTGCGCTGGGCGGCGGACGGCGGGCTGGTCATCGAGGACGACTACGACGCCGAGCACCGCTACGACCGACCGCCGGTGCCCGCCCTGCGCGCCGTCCTGCCGGAGCAGGTCTGCTACGCGGGCAGCGTCTCCAAACTGCTCGCCCCCGCCCTGCGCACCGGCTGGCTGCTCGTGCCGCCGCGCCTGCACGCGGCCGTGCTCGATGCGAAACGCTTCGCCGACCTCGGCAACCCGGCGCTGCCGCAGCTGGTGCTGGCCCGGCTGATGGAATCCGGCGAACTGGAGCGCCACCTACGGCTGTTGCGCCGTCGGCACCGCCGCCGCCGGGACGCGATGATCGAGGCCATCCGCACCCACCTGCCCGGCGCCACCGTGCACGGCGCCGCCGCCGGCCTCCACCTGATGCTCACCCTGCCGCCCGACCTGCCGTGCGCCGACACCGAACTCGCCACCGCCGCCCTCGCCCGGGGCGTCAAGGTGCACCCGCTGTCCTGGCACGCCCGGCTGCCCTACCCGCCCGGGCTGGTGCTCGGCTACGCGGCGGGCGCGCCCGGCGAGATCGCCGAGGGCATCGCCGTCCTCGGGCGGCTGGTGCGGGAATCCGGCTGACCCGCCGGTGCGTGGGACGTCCTCCGGCGGGGCGGCTTCGGTACGCTGACGGACCGTACGGGACCGCACCTCTGCTTCCGCTTCGACCCCCGCTTCCGCCGCCGCACCAGGAGACGCCATGCCCCCGCTCCGGCGCGCCGCCCAGTTCGGCGCGGTGCTGACGGTCCTGGCGGCCGTCCTCGGACCCGTCCCGGCCGGGACGGCCCACGCGCGGCGCAGCGCCCCCGCCGACCGGACCGCCGCTGCCCGGACCGCTGCCGACCGGACCGCAGAAGAGAGGACCGCCGCCATGCCCAGCCCGGAGTCACGCCGACTCGCCGGACGCCGGATCGTGCTCTCCTACGCCGGACCGACCCCGCCGCCGGAGGTGCTGCGGACGATCCGGGAGGGGCGGGCGGCCGGGGTCATCCTGTTCGGCGAGAACGTCACCGGGCCCGCCCAACTCGCCCAGGCGGTCGGAGCCTTGCGGCAGGCGGCGGCGGAGTCCCCGGTACCGGAGCCGCTGCTGCTGATGACCGACCAGGAGGGCGGCAAGGTCCGCCGGCTCCCCGGGGCGCCCGAACTCTCCGCCCGCCGCACCGGCGCCGCACCCGACCCGCTCGGCGCCGCCGCCCGCTCCGGCACCGGCGCGG
Source organism: Kitasatospora sp. NPDC097643 (assembly GCF_040302625.1). NCBI lineage: Bacteria > Bacillati > Actinomycetota > Actinomycetes > Kitasatosporales > Streptomycetaceae > Kitasatospora > Kitasatospora sp. NPDC097643. The sequence continues at coordinate 28,342 of NZ_JBEOSA010000048.1, forward strand.
CCGGCACCCTCCGGGCCGCCGGCCTCAACGTGAACCTCGCCCCGGTGCTGGACGTCTACGACAGCCCGGACGACTTCATCGACCACGCCGAACGCTCCTACGGCCAGGACCCTTCGCGCGTCGGCGAGTTGGGCAGCGCCTTCCTCGCCGCGCAGCAGGGCCTGGGGGTCGCCGCCACGGCGAAGCACTTCCCCGGGCTCGGCTCCGCGGCCCGCGAGGAGAACACCGACGAGCGGCCGGTCGTCCTGCCCGTCCCGCTCGACCGGCTGCGCGACCGCGGCGAGGAGCCGTACCGCGCCGCCATCGCGGCGGGCGTGCGCCTGGTCATGACCTCCTGGGCGGTCTACCCGGCCCTCGACCCGGACCGGCCGGCCGGCCTCTCGCCCACCGTCGTCCAGGGCGAACTCCGCGAGCGCCTCGGCTTCCGCGGCGTCACCGTCACCGACGCCCTCGAAGCCGGCGCCCTCACCCCCTACGGCGACACCGGCGCCCGCGCCCTCGCCGCCGCCGAGGCCGGCATGGACCTCCTGCTCTGCTCCGCCCGCGACCCGCAGCAGGCCGAAGCCGCCACCACCGCCCTCGCCACCGCCCTGGACTCCGGCCGCCTCGACCGTACCGCCTTCGCCGCCGTCCTCGCCCGGATCACCGCCCTGCGCGCCTCCCTGGGGAGTTGAGCTCCGGCGGAGCCGAGCGGACGCGTCCCGGCTGCGGGGCTACCAGGGCAGCGGCCCCGCCGCGTCGAAGTAGCCTCCGGTCGGGCCGTCCGGCCCCAGCTGAGCCATCCGGACGATGATCTCGGCGCCCTGCTCGACGGTCTGTGCGCCCTGGTGCCGGTTGAGGTCCGTCGCGGTGTAGCCGGGCTCCACAGCGTTGATCCGCATCCGCGGGAACGCCTTGGCGAACTGCACGGTGAGCATGTTGACCGCGGTCTTGGAGGCCGGGTAGGCGACCCCCGGGTACCCCTCGCCGGCCCGGGCGAGCGAGGCCAGGCCGCTGCTGACGTTGACCACGGCCGGAGCGGCGGAGCGTTCCAGCAGCGGCAGGAAGGCGTGGGTCACCCGGACCAGGCCGAAGACGTTGGTCTCGAACACCTCCCGCAGCACGTCGGCGGTCAGCTCCGCGGCGCCGATGATCCCGCCCTCCGGTGACCGCACCTCGATCCCGGCGTTGTTGACCAGGACGTCCAGACCGCCGTCGGCCTCGACGGCGGCCACCGCGGCGGCGACCGACCCGTCGTCGGTGACGTCGAGTTGCACGAACCGGGCGCCGAGCCCGGCCGCGGCCGCCGTGCCCCGCTCGATGCTGCGCGCTCCCAGGTAGACGGTGTGGCCCGCGGCGATCAGCCGGCGGGCGGTCTCATGGCCGAGGCCCTTGTTGGCCCCGGTGATCAGGATTGTCGTCATGGGACCCAGCCTCCCCCCGGGATGCCGCGATCAGCCAGTGGTTTACGACGCGGTGGGATTGCGCCATTGGCGGTTGGATTTCGGTCTGGTCGAAGCTTCGAAGGTCGATCTCCGGTCATGGCTTGGGAATCGCATGGCAAAGTCTCGTCGTGCCACATGTGAAATGTCACATGTGGCACCGCATCTCACCTGTCCAGATCGTTTCCCACCCTCCGAGGAGGAGACCATGAACCGTCTCGCCCAGTTCGCGGCGGGCGCGGCCGGCGCCGTCGCCCTGTTCGCGGCGCCCACCGCTGCCGCTGCCGCCACGACCACTACTGCCGCCACCACCACGACCTGCGGCTCCAGCGGCCTCCAGGCCGGCCTGTCGACCAAGGTCTGTGCCGATGTCACCGGTGACAGCGTCGTGCTGTACGGGCAGATCGGCCTGGCCGGTCCGCCGTCCCCGGGCACCCCGTGGCCGCCGCACGTGGAGGTGCTGACCACGCTCTCCGGTGACGTCGTCGGTGGCGCCTCGCTCGGCACCTCGCAGGGGCGGGCCGTGTTCACCGGGAGCACCCTGCGGATCGACGGTGTCGCCGGCACGGTGCCGTGCGGTTCGACCGTGCACGCCAGCTTCGGTGTCGAGGCGATTTGGCGGCTTCCGGCCCCGGTGACCGTCGACGTCCCTGTAGTCTGCTGACGAGTCGTCACCGCGACTGCTGAGCCCGGGAGTTGGCAGCCTCCCGGGCTCGGCCCTGCGCGTTCGCTCCCGACGCGGTGAGGGCGGCTGCGGTGGGTCCCGTACACTGTGACAACTTGAAGAAATCTTCATCTGTCGCGATGATGCTGGCCGGCCGTACCGTGTACGGACGGCCGGCGCCCACCGAAGCCGTACCCGAGGGAGAGAGAGCGGACGATGCCGGTCCCGCTGTACCAGGCGAAGGCGGAGTTCTTCCGCACCCTCGGCCACCCGGTCCGGATCCGGGTGCTGGAGCTGCTCCAGGACGGCCCCCGGCCGGTGCGCGAGCTGCTGGCGGAGATCGAGGTCGAGCCGTCCAACCTCTCCCAGCAGCTCGCGGTGCTGCGCCGCACCCAGCTGGTCACGGCCACCCGCGAGGGCAACACCGTGGTGTACGCGCTCAGCACCCCGGACGTGGCCGATCTGCTGCGCGCCGCGCGGCGGATCCTCACCGAGCTGATCACCGACCAGGGCGCGCTGCTCACCGAGCTGCGCGCGCCCGGCGGCCAGGCGTCCCGCTGAGCCCCGGCCCGCCGGGCCGCCCTACCCGAGGAGAACCCCTGCCATGAGCGACAGCACCGGCGACGGCACGAGCGAGGAGAAGCGCAGGCGCAAGGCCATGCTGATCCGCGCGGGCGTCTACATCTTCGCCACGCACCTGTTCGCCGGTTTCGTGCTGCTGCTGTTCGCGCTCGGGGGCCGCAAGTAGCAGGGCGGCCGCAAGTAGCGGGTCGGTCACGAGGAGCGGGTCAGGGGAGTGGGACACCCCCTTCCACCACCAGGTAGCGGTCGCTGGTGCTGGTCCAGGCCTGGGCGCCCTCCACCAGCTCGCGGGTGCCGTCGAGGTACCAGCGCCCGGCCGGGTGGCGGCGCAGCAGCTCGCCGCGCAGGCGCTCGCTCTCCTGTCGCAGCCGGTCGATCCGGGCGCGGACCGCGCCGACCGCGCGGCCGCGGGAGCAGCCGCGGACCCTTTGCAGGGTGAGCACGGTGTTGAAGGCGGCCGCGCTCTGCCGCTCCTCGCGGTCCAGCGAGTAGAGGTCGTTGATCAGCGTGGCGGCGTCGGCGGTGTGGGCGCGCAGCCGGCGCAGTGCGGGCTCGGCGTGCAGGGCGGCGGAGGCGTCGGCGCCGTGGACCCGTTCCAGTATGTTCATGAAGGGGTAGAGGCAGCTGCCGTCCCGGCGCAGCCGCAAGGTCTCGGCGAGGCCGAGCCGGGGGACGGTGCCGCGGGCCCGGTGGCCGGCCTCGGCGGGGAAGGTCGCCAGGCAGGCCTGCCATTCGCGGGCGGCGCGGGCGCGCCAGGCCGGGGACATCGCGGCGCTCTGCCGCTGCCAGAGCTCCCGCCAGGCGTCGAGCAGCCGGTCGTCCCCGGAGGCGCACTCGGAGGCGTCCTCGTGGTCGGGGGCCGGGGTGGTGGCCCGGCCGTGGAGGACGTCGATCAGCGGGTCGACGATGGCACGGGCCTCGGCGGGACGGCGCCCGGGCGGGCCGTCGAAGCGGTCGTCGAGGATGGTGAACCAGCCCAGCATGTCCACCAGCAGGTCGAGGTCGGCGCCCCCGGTCCGGGGGTAGGCGAGGCCGATCAACTCGGGCAGCCCGTACGCCTGGTAGCGGGGCAGTTCGGCCGGGGTGAGCAGGCCGCGGCCGACCGCCCACGCGGCGTGCCGGGTGGTGGCGGCGCGCAGTTCGGCGGGCCGGCGCGGCGGTTGGGGTGGTTGGGGCTGCTTGGGCAGCACGGCGCCGGTGCTCCGGCCGGTGCTGCTGCTCCTGTCGGTGTCGGTGTCGGTGCCGGTGACGGCGGGGGCAGGGGCAGGGGCAGGGGGAGTGATCGGACACCGCCCGGGCCCGGTCGGGTCGCCGGCCGACCGCGGTGGGCGTTGCGGGTGCCGCTGCTCCCGGGGTGCCCGCGGGGCCAGCCGTACGCGCAGCCCCTGTGCCTGCACCGTGGTCCACACCACCTCGCGGGCCCGCGCGCCTGGGACGGCCGTCGGCTGCCAGCGCCGCAGGATCGCGGCGGCCGCGACGGTGAGCTCGGCCCAGGCGAAGGCCTCCCCGATGCACTTGTGCTTGCCCGCCCCGAACGGCAGGAAGCCCGGCCGCCCGCTCCCCGCGCCGCCCTGCCAGCGCTCGGGCCGGAACCGCAGCGGGTCCGGGTAGCGGGCCGGGTCGCGGTGCAGGGCGGTGAGGCTGTACAGCAGCTCGGTGCCGGCCGGGATCCGGTACGGGCCGAGCTCGACCGGCACCTGGGCGGTGCGCATCAGGAAGGCGTTGGGCGCGTGCAGGCGCACCACCTCCTGGGTGACGCTGCGGGTGTAGCCGAGCTTCGCCAGCGCCTCGGGGGTGGGGACGGTGCCGGCCGGCAGGTGCTCGTCGAGTTCGGCGAGCATCCGGGCCTCGACCTCCGGGTGGCGCAGGAGTTCGTCGAGCAGCCAGGTGAGGGTGGTGGAGACGGTCTCGGTGCCGGCGCCGAACATGGTGATCGCCTCGGAGCGGACGTCGGCCTCGGTGAGCGGACGGCCGGTGGCCGGGTCGACGGCGGCGCGCAGCAGAGCCGGCAGGGTGTCACCGCGCCGGGACGCGCTCCGGTGGAGCGGGGCCCGCCCGTTGACGGCCTGGTCGACGACCTGGTTGAGCACCCGCACGGCGGCGTCGAAGCGCCGGTTGACGGGCAGCGGCAGCCGGGCCAGCGCCGGGTGCGGGTAGAGCGACTGGACGATCTGGCCCTTCACCAGGTCGGGCAGCGCCCGGTGGAAGGCGAGGGTGGCGCCTTCGCCGAGCCGGGCGTCGAACAGCGACCGGGTGACGATCTCCAGCGCGAGGTGGTTCATCTCCTTCGCCACGTCGAGGACCTGTCCGGACTGCCAGCGCCCGGCGCGCTCCTCGACGACCCGGTGCATGACGGCCAGGTACTCGGCCATCCGCTCCGGCCCGAACGCGGGCTGGAGGATCCGCCGGCGGTCCCGGTGGGCCTGGCCCTCGGACATCAGCAGGCCGTCCCCGAAGGCGGTCTTGAGGGTGTCCTGGACGGCGCCGCGCGGGCAGTCGTGGGCGAGCGCGACGAGCAGGGTGTGGACCAGCGCGGCGTCGGTGACCACGCAGACCGTGCGCGGGCCGAGACGGATGCGGACGACCCCGCCGTGGCGGGGGAGGGAGCCGAGGAAGCCGAGTGGGTCGCGCAGCAGGGCCGCGGCGTGCCCGAGGCCGGGGAGCGCGCCGGGGGCGAGCGGGGGGACGGCCGGTCGAGCGGCCCGCGGCGCGGTTGGTGGTGTGGTTCCCGGTGCGGTCGGTGGTGCGGTTCTCGGGGGGACGGCCCGTTTCCGCGTCTCGATCGTCAGGGGCATGACAGTACCTCTCATCGACAGTTCCTGGGGTCGGAGGGCCGGTCGCGGCGGTGCCGGGGGACGCCGACGGCCGGCCGGGCGGCGGGGCTCGACCCGCGCGGACTTCCGCGCACGCCCGGGGTGGAGGGCGCACGCCATAGGAAACGCGCCGGTTCGACGGGCGTTGCGCCGAACGCGGGTGGATCACTCCAACGGGCCAGCGGCCCGGGACCACCGCGCGGGTCCGGTCGCCGGGCCCGCAACCCTGCGCTGACCTGCGCGGACGCCGCTCGCCGGGGGCGGCCGACGGGCCCGGCGAGCAGGGTCTTTGGACCCTCGCCGAGCAGACGTGCGAGGTCCAGCATGGTGCAGGAGAAGGAGGATCCTGATGACCCGTCTGCGCCCCCGGCCCGCCCTCGACGTCCGGGTGGAGATCCGTGGTCAGCTGCCGCGCGAGGACACCGAGTACGCCCGGGCCCGCGCGCTGGACACGGCGGCCGCGCTGGCGGGCTCGGTGGCGGGGGACCCGGCGGTGGCCGGGGCGGGCGAGCTCGGGGTCGGCGAGCTCGGGGCCGGGGTGCTGCGGATCCGGCTGACCCGGGTGCGCGACCGGTCGGTGACCCGGCCCGTGCTCGCGCAGGCCGATCTCGCCCTCGCCGACCTCGGCCCGGTCCGGGTGCAGCTCGCCACCGGCACCGCCCAGGAGTCCGTCGACCTCGCTCTCGGCACCCTGGTCGGGCGGGCGGTCCGACTGTCCGAGCAGGGGGACATCGGCTTCGCCGCCGTGCACGAGAGCGCCTGGCGGCCGCAGTTCGCCGCCCGCCCGCTCGCCGAACGACGGATCGCCCGTCGCAAGGCGGTGGTCCTGGCCCGTCGCACCCCCGCGGAGGCGGCGCGCGAGATGCTCGCCCTCGACCGGCGGTTCCAGCTGTTCTCGGACACCCGGACCGGCCGGGACTCCCTGGTCCACCGCAGCCTGCCGGACGGCGCGCCGGTCCTGCTCCGGGCGGGCACGGGGGTGGGGGAGTCCGACCCCGGGCCGGATGCCCACCTGCCGATCCGTACGGAGCCGCAGGCCGTGGGCCGTCTCGGCCTCGACGAGGCGGCCCGTCGACTCTGGCTCACCGGCGCCCCGTTCGTCTTCCACGCCGATCCGGTCGACGGACGCGGCCGGGTGCTGTACCGCCGCTACGACGGCCACTACGGCTTGATAACGCCGGTGGCGGAGGGCGCATTCGGGGCAGGAATCCCACCGGCACACGGCTGACCCAAAAGCTCCACGACTTCCACGAGTTCGACGAGTTCGACGAGTTCGACGAGTTCGACAGCTTCGACGAGCTCGATGACTTTCGACCACCACCTCACGACAGGGGGACCGGCACCATGGACTGTGACGAGGTCATGCTGACCGTCCGGATCACCGCCGCCGAGCGCGCACTGCTGCGTGAGCTGGCGCGCGGGCACGGCGGCGACGTCTCGGACGTGGCGGTCGACGGGCTGCTGGACGTCATCCCCGCACTGCACGACGCCGCCACCGCCCTGCGGCTGCAACGCGTCCTGGCCAGGCCCGCGCCCTGTGCCCTGACGGTGTGGCTGCCCGCGCCCGTCGCGGACCTGCTGCCGCTGCTCGGTGAGCGGATCGCGCGCACCGGCGGGCCGTCGACCGGGCCGGCCAGCGTCGCGCTCTCGGCCGCGCTGCGGCTCTGGCTGGCCGGGGACCCGGCCGGGCTGGCCGCCTCACTGGCCCGGCTGCACGGCGACTGCCGCGTCCGGCCGGAGCCGACGGGGGCGCTGGCCGCCGCCTGACGGGGCGGCGGCGACCTGACCGGGCGACGGTGGCCCGGCGGAGCGACACGGCGGTCTGACGGACGGTCGGCGTGCTGGTCCGCTGGCATGTCCGGGGCGGGAAATCGGCTGGTCAGAGCTCTGGTCACGGCCGCCCGGCAGGTCTAGCATTCCCGTCACGGTAGCCGGAGCCCACGCCCCCGGACGCTCCGGCCGGGTGGGCCGACACCACCCCCTGCCGGGGAGCGCACACCCCCCGAATGCGCTCCCCGGCGCCGTGCTGCCCGGGTTCCGTCCGGCGTGTGTCCGTCCGCCGCGACCCCCGGTCCGCCGCCGTCCCGTTCGCCCGGCTCCCGACGTCGATTTCGTTCGGCCGCTACCCGTCCGCGCGCGCGGCGCCTCCGCGCACCCTCCCGCGAGAGTTCAAACATTTTCGCAAGAGGTTTCTGTTATTCCCAGCCATCCCATCCGCTCTCCGGAGTGTCGGAAGGCCTGAGCCCCCCTCACCACAGGGCGCCCGGGCCGTCGCACGAGGAAAGGAACGCGATGGGACACCGAAGCACGGAGCTGCGGCGGCGCAGGCGCCGGCGGTTCACCCGCAAGGGCGCCCTGGTCGCCGTGGCGGTGGCGGCCGGACTGGTCGCCGGCACGCTCGGTATCCAGACCGCGCTGGAGCCGGCCGGCCGCAGCAGCGTCACGGTCGCCGGTGGATCGGCCGACCGCGCGGCGGCGGTGACGGCCGGTGTGATCACCGACGACGACGGCGGCGGGCCGGGCGAGACCGGCACGGCCGAGGGCGCCACCAAGGCACCCGCCCCGAAGCGGGATCAGAAGGCCACCCCGCTGAAGGAGATACCCAAGGACCAGCCCGACAAGGGTCTGGTCTACGCAGGACTGAGCCTGCCCAACAACGACCGCTGCGCCGGCACCCTGGAGGTCGCCGGGGACGCCACCCAGTGCAGCCACGGTCCGGACGCGCCGCCGAAGGGCGTGGACATCAAGAAGGACGTCGCACCGGTAGCCGCTCCGGCCGCCCAGGCGCCGCCGCTCACCCCCACTGGAAACGCCCAACCGCCCGCCGCCGCCGATCTGGTGAAGAACGGCGCGCCCGTCCTCGACGCCACCCAGAAGGCGCTGCTCAGCGACTCCGGCACCGCCGCCGCCCCGCAGGGCGACGCACCGCAGCAGAACGCGGCCGCGCCCGCCGGGTCCGCGCTGGTCTGCGAGGGTGACGGCAGCAGCGGCAACCGCGTCCAGGTGGTGTACGTGCACAGCCCGGGCAACGACCGGTACGCCCAGTACCTCGCCTCCTTCAAGAAGTGGGCGGCGGACGTCGACGTCATCTACAACGCCAGCGCCCAGGAGACCGGCGGCGTCCGGCACGTCCGCTTCGTCACCGAACCCGACTGCTCCGCCTCGGTCCTGAACGTGCAGATCTCCGACTCCGAGATCGGCGACTTCAACGCGAGCAACCGCGCGCTCGCCGCGCAGGGGTTCAACCGCAAGGACCGCAAGTACATGATGTTCACCGACGCCAAGGTGTACTGCGGCATCGGCACCTTCGCCGGTGACGAGCGGCCCAGCCAGGACAACCTCAGCAACTTCGGCCCCTCGTACGGCCGTACCGACTCCGGCTGCTGGAGCGGCTCCACCGCCGCGCACGAACTGGGCCACAACCTCGGCGCGGTGAACAACAGCGCGCCCAACTCCAGCAAGGCCGGCCACTGCGTCGACGAGTGGGACATCATGTGCTACTCGGACGCCCCGAACTACCCGCAGATGCGCACCGTCTGCCCGGACCGCGCGCACGACGACCGGCTCGACTGCAACCACGACGACTACTACAACACCTCGCCGGCCGCCGGGAGTTACCTCGCCACGCACTGGAACGTCGCCAACAACCGGTTCCTGATCGCGGGCAACGGCACCGGCCCGAACCCGACCCCCACGCCGACCGCGACGCGCACCCCCACCGGCACGCCGACCCCGACGTCCACGCCGACGTCCACCTCCTCGCCGACGCCGACCGGCTCCGCCTCGCCCACCCACACCCCGTCGCCGACCCCGACGCCGACCGGCAGCTCCACCCCCACGCCGACCGGCTCCACCTCGCCGACCCCGACCCCGACGCCGACCTCGACGTCCGGCACCACCGGGCCTGACATGACGGTCAGTCAGATCACCCAGAACTCGGCCATGCTGAGCTGGACCGCCGTCCCGTCCGCGGCCGGTTACGACGTCCTGCTGAACGGCCAGGCCATCGGCACCGTCCGGGCGACCGTGGTCGGCCTGGTCCGGCTGGCGCCGGGCACCTCGTACACCGTGGCCGTCGCCGTCCGTGACGCCGCCGGCGCGGTCTCCAAGCCCGGCCGCGCCGTCACCTTCCACACCGTCGCCGACGCGGGCCGCCCGCAGCCCGGCACCCACTACACCATGGTCAACGGCCTGACCGGCCAGGCCGCCGACCTGTGGGGCAGCTCGATGAACGACGGCACCGTCGCCATCGCCTACCAGCGCACCGGTTACGCCAACCAGAAGTGGGTCTTCGAGGACGCCGGCAACGGCGCCGTGCGGATCAAGTCCGTGCGCTCCGACAAGTGCCTGCAACTGGGCGGCACCCCGGTGGCCGGTCAGTACGTCGCGCAGCAGCCCTGCTCCGACGCGGCCGCGCAGAAGTGGCAGCTCAACGCCTCCGGTGGCGGGTACACCCTCACCGCGAACGGGAGCGCGCTGGTGCTCGGGGTCTCCAACCGCTGGTACTACGGTGGTTGGCTGTTGGAGCTCCAGCAGCCGAACGGCCAGTCGTACCAGAACTGGTCGCTGCTGAAGACCTCCTGACACCCCCGGGGCACCGGGGTGCGGCCGCCACCACCCGGTGGCGGTCGCACCCGGTGCCACCGGCTCCCGCTCCCCACCCCCACGAGGTATGCCCGCCATGCGAACCCGTCCCCTCGCCGCCGCCGTCGCCCTCGCCACGGCGGCCGTCCTGTCGACCGCCATACCGGCCGCCGCGCACGGCGACACCGTCCACCTGGACCTCGCCGGCCAGCAGAACGGCCACGTCAGCACCGTCGCCACCTGGGAGAACGACCACGACCCGGTCACCGAGGGGTTCGCCGGCACGCTCTCCGCGACCTCGGCGGACGGGCGGGCGGTCGGCCCCTGGCGGCTGGTCGCCGTCCCGGGCAAGCCGGGGACGTACACCACCGTCGAGATCCTGCCGGCCGGGCACTGGAAGATCGTCGTCGACTGCGCGTTCCCCTCGCTCGGGCACGGGGAGGGCGAATTCGACGTGGACGCGGCGGTGATCAACGACCCCACGCTGCCGGTCGCCACCCCCACCCCGGCGCCGATCGGCCCGGCGCTGCCCACCGCGCCGACCACGTCCACCACGTCCGCTCCGGGCACGGCGACTGCCACCACCACCGCGACCGCCGCGCCGACCGCGAAGGCTTCGACCGCGGCGGTGGCCGCTGCCACCGGGGCCCCGGTCGCCCACGAGACCACCTCCGACGCCGCCACCTGGGCCGCCATCGGCACCGCCGTCGCGGCCGTCCTGCTGGTGGCCACCGGCTTCTGGCTCCGCCGCCGCTCCCGCCCCTGACCCGCCGGGCCCGGCCGTACGGAACCGGGCCCGGGCCACCCGGTCGCACCCGGGCGGGAACCATCGGGCCCGAACCGCCGTCCAAGGGATCACCGGGCATCACGGGACGCCCGGACGACCGCGAGGGAGTGTCCGCGCATGAAGAAGGTCCTGATCACCGGCGGCGCGGGATTCATCGGCAGCACGGTGGCCTCCACGCTGCTCGACCAGGGCATCACCCCGGTCATCCTCGACGACCTGTCGAAGGGCCGGGCCGAGTTCGTCGAGGGCCGCGTCTTCTACCAGGGCGACATCGTCGACGGCGCCCTGATCGACCGGATCTTCGCCGAGCACCCCGACATCGACGCCACCCTGCACTGCGCCGCGAAGATCGTCGTCCCCGAGTCGGTGGCCAAGCCGCTGTACTACTACCGGGAGAACGTCGGCAAGACCGTCGAGCTGCTGGAGAGCCTCCAGCGCAACGGCTGCACCCGCGTCGTGTTCAGCAGCTCCGCCTCCATCTACGCCGCCACCCCCGACGCCCGGGTCGACGAGACCTGCCAGGTCGACGCCGGCAGCCCGTACGCGCGGACCAAGCAGATGATGGAGCAGGTGCTCCAGGACTGGACCCGGGGCGAGGGCTCCGAGGGGCTGCGCGTCGTCTCGCTGCGGTACTTCAACCCGATCGGCGCCGACCCGCAGCTGCGCACGGGCCTTCAGGACCTCAACCCCACGCACGCCCTGGGCAAGCTGATCGAGGCCTACACCGACGGCACCCCGTTCACCATCACCGGCGTCGACTGGGACACCCGGGACGGCTCCGGCATCCGCGACTACATCCACGTCCAGGACCTCGCGGAGGCGCACGCCGCCGCGCTCGTCCGCTTCGACCAGGTGGTCGCCCCGGACGCCGCCGACCGCTACCGGGTCGTCAACGTCGGCACCGGCGACGGCACCACCGTCCGCGAGCTGGTCACCGCCTTCGAGCAGGCCGTCGGCGCCAAGCTCGACGTCCGCGAGGCCGGCCCCCGACCCGGCGACGTGATCGGCTGCTACGCGGTCTGCGACACCGCCCGCGAGCTGCTCGACTGGAAGGCGCAGCGCAGCATCGCCGAGGGCGTCGCCGACGCCCTCGCCTGGCGTGAGAAGTGGGCCGCCCGCCTCGCCTCCGCCTGACCGTCCCGGCCGGGGCCCGCGTGTCCGGGGCGCGCGGGCCCCGGCCGTGCCGCGTCGGTGCGGACCGTCCGTTCGAGAGGGGGGCGCTGATGAGTGCCGAGGGAATGCCGGTGGGGGAGGGCCGCGAGGCGGCGGCCCGGCCCGCGCCGGCGTTGGACCCGGAGCTGCGGGCCGCCCTCGCGGCCCTCGGGCCGGCGGCGCGGGAGCCGGTCACGCCGGAGGGCCTGGCGGCCCTGCAACGGCGGGACGCCGAGGCCCGGCCGAGGCCCACGCTCGACGAGCTGCGGGCCGACGGCCGGTTCGACGTGACGGAGCTGTGGGCGACGGGCCCCGACGGGCGGGACGTCCGGCTGGTGAGCGCGCGGCCGGCCGGGGTCGCCGGGCCGCTGCCGCTGCTGTACTACCTGCACGGCGGCGGGATGATCATGGGCAACGCCTGGTCCGTCCTGCCCCGGGTGCTGCGCGAGTGGGCCCTGCCGCTGAAGCTCGCCGTGGTCTCCGTCGAGTACCGGCTGGCGCCGGGCACCCGGTACCCGGGTCCGCTGGAGGACTGCTACGCCGGGCTGGCCTGGGCGGCCGGGCACGCCGCCGAGTTGGACGTCGACGCGGACCGCATCGTGCTCGGCGGGAAGAGCGCCGGGGGCGGCCTCGCCGCGGCCCTCGCCCTGCTGACCCGCGACCGCGGCGGGCCGGCGCCGATCGGCCAGCTGCTGCTCAGCCCGATGCTCGACGACCGCAACGACACCTTCTCCGGCCACCAGATGGCCGGCCGCGACACCTGGGACCGGACCTCCAACGCCACCGCCTGGCAGGCCCTGCTGGGCGACCGGTACGGCGCCGCCGACCTGCCGCCCTACGCGGCCCCCGCCCGGGCGACGGACCTCGCCAGGCTGCCCCCGGCCTACCTCGAGGTCGGCTCGGCCGAGACCTTCCGCGACGAGGTGGTGGCCTACGCCGACGCGCTCTGGCGGGCCGGCGGCGCGGCCGAACTGCACGTCTGGCCGGGCGCCTGCCACGGCTTCGACACCCTCGCCCCGGGCGCGGTCCTCAGCCAGGACGCCCGGGACGCCCGCACCCGCTGGCTCCGCCGACTCCTGGGGCGGTGACCGACTTCCTCGGGTGGTGACCGACCCGGCTGCGGGGCCGGCGTGCTCGCGTCGTCCGACAGTTGACGACTGACCGGCGAACGCGCGACTACTGCACCGCGGTGCCGGACTTGGCCCAGTTGTCGTGCAGCCGGTCGAGGTAGGACTGCGCCTGCGGGCCGATCCTGACCCCGCGGGCGAACGCCAGCATGTTGCCCGCCCCGGCGTTGTAGCCGAGGGCCAGCAGCTCGTCCTGGTTCAGCGGCGCCGAGGGGTGCGCCGGGAGCTGTGCGGCGAGGTCGTGCAGGTGCCAGGCGGCGGCCTGGACGGCCAGGTTGCGGTCGTCCGGCAGCTCCTCCCACTGGCGGGCGGCGAACGGGCGGCCCGGCTTGGTGTCGTCGAAGGCGGCACGGTGCATGTTGGCGATGCCGAAGGAGGCGTCGGGCTTGCTGCGCTGCCAGGCCCGTTCGAGCTCGGGGTCGTGCGGCTTGTACGACTCGTTGTAGAGGATCGCCATCAGCAGCTGCGGGTTGACCCCCGCCTCGGCGGCGTACCGGCGGACCGGCGCGGCGTAGTCGGCCGGGTCGTACCGCCCGGACGGGTTCGACGGCGCGGCGCTCGACGGTGACCCCGTCGACGGCGCGGCGGTGCCGGCGGGGGAGGGGGCGGACGGGGAGGCCGCCGCGGTGGGGGAGGCGGCGGAGGGCGCCGCGCCCGAATCACCGCCGCCGCGCGCCAGACCCCCGACGACCGCGACCACGACCAGGGCCGCCAGCCAGCGCCCCCAACGCGGCCCCTTCTGCTCCTCGCTCACCGCTGCGACCCCTCCCCGTCCGCCCGTGACGGCGTTCGATCCTCGTACTGATGATCGTGCTCCGGTGCAGGCTACTCGGCCGGCTTCCGGTGACCCTGTCCGTGAGGCTCTTCGGCCTCTCCAACATGGTGACGCTCCGCTCCTCTGGCGCGTTCCTGATGGTGAGCCGATGACTTTGCTGGAATGGGGTGATGCTTCCTATTCTCTACAGAAGTGTAGAAATTGGGCACTGTCGCCAGGACGGGATCACGTCGCGGCAGCCGAATCGACCGAGGGAAGTGCGCATGGCCGGGCAGCGGGCGAGAACGCCGTACCAGGAGGCGGGACCGCGCACCGACGACGCCGCCGTCCCCGCGCAGCGCTCGCGAGTGGCGGAGGCGGCGGCGGACGGGGTGGCGGAGGCGGCGGACACGACGGCCGCTGTCGGACGCCCCGCCGCGCGCGCCGCCCAGCGGGCCGGGACCGCCCGGCGGCGGCCGCAGGCCCGGCGGCACGGTGGCAGCCCGCCCGTCCTGCTCGCCGCACTCGGCCTGCCCGTCCTCGGCGGCGTCGCGGACGAACTCGGCGGCCCCGGCGTCGGCGGCCTGTTCGCGATCGGTGCGGTCCTCGGGACGGGCCTCGCGGCATGGCTGTGCAGCCGGCGCGGCCGCTGGTGGGTCGTCACCGCCGCGCCGGTCGTGGTGCTGGGAGCGGCCTCCGGCATCGAATACCTCTGGCACCACGACGCGTACCAGGGCAAACAGCTCGGCACCGGCGCCATCCGGTGGGTGGTCGGAGCGTTCCCGGTGATGGCGACGGCGGTGACGGCCGCACTGCTGGTCGTCGGCGTCCGGGCCGCGCTCGACCGGCGCCGGCCGCCGGACGGCCGTGCCGACCGGCCCGAGCGAAGGAGTCGTCGTGGCTGAACGCACCCGCCGCCCCCGGGCCCGCACCCCGCGCCGGAACGCGGCCCCGCGCGGCACCGCCCCGCTCGCCGTCGCCGGGCGCGGCCTGGCCTGCGTCGTGTCGGTCGCCGTCCTCGGGGCCAGTGGCTTCACCTGGTACGAGTACCGCAGCCTCGACGACGGCATCACCAAGTCCGACGCGCTCGACGAGGCCCGGCGGAACGCCCCGCCGCACCTCGACAAGTCGGTCAACCTGCTGCTCATCGGCCTCGACAGCCGCAAGGACATGGACGGCAACGACCTGCCCAAGCAGTTCGTCGAGGACGAACTGCACGCCGGCTCCAGCGAGATCGGCGGGTACAACACCAACGCCCTGATCGTCCTGCACATCCCGGCCAACGGCGGCAAGGTCAGCGCGCTGTCCGTCCCGCGTGACGACTACGTGCAGACCGTCGGCGCCGACGGCAAGATGCACAAGATCAAGGAGGCCTACGGGATCGCCAAGGAGGCCGCCGAACAGAAGCTCGCCGGCAAGGGGCTCTCCAAGGCGGACCTGGAACGGCAGAGCCGCGAGGCCGGGCGCTCGGCCACCATCCAGACCGTGCAGAGCCTGCTGAACGTTCCGATCGACCACTTCGCCGAGGTCAACCTGATCGGCTTCTACGACATCGCCAAGGCCGTCGAGCCGATCCAGGTCTGCCTCAACCACCCGGTCGACGATCCGATCACCGCCCGCACCGCGACCCACGAGGGCGGCGGCACCGGCCTCAAACTCCCCGCCGGCATCAGCTCCCTCGACGCCGCCCAGGCGCTCTCCTTCGTCCGCCAGCGCCACCACCTCACCAACGGGGACCTCGACCGCACCCACCGGCAGCAGGCGTTCATCTCCTCCGTCGAGTACAAGCTCAAACAGCAGGGCATCCTCAACGACTTCGGCCAGATGCAGAAGCTCTTCGGGGTGGTGAAGAAGGACGTCGTCATCGACAACCAGTGGAACATCCTCGACTTCGCCCAGCAGGCGCCCAACCTCACCGGCGGGAACGTGGAGTTCAACACGCTGCCGATCAGCGGGTTCAAGAACGTCGGGGGGCAGGAGGTCAACACCGTCAACCCGGAGCTGATCAAGAAGATCGTCCGGCAGCTCTTCAACCACGAACCGGCCCCGGCCCCGGCCGCGGTGCCCGGCGCGACCGGCGACCCGGGCGACTCCGCCGCCCCTGCTGCGACCCCGACCCCCGGCCCCACCGCCTCGCCCACCGCGGCCAAGGCCGTCGTGGACGTCAACGCCACGGCCGGCGCGGGCGCGGCCGCCGCCGAGTCCAAGGCCCTCACCGACCTCGGGTACCAACCCGGCAAGATCGGCGACGCCCCCGGCAAACCCCGTACCACCACCGTCGGCTACGGCACCGGCGCCAAGGCCGACGCCCAACAACTCGCCACCCGCTACGGCGTCACCGCCACCCCCGGCGCCGGCGTCGCCCCCGGCCACATCCTCGTCACCCTCGCCCCCACCCGCACCCCCGGCCCCAGCCCCACGCCCGGCGCCCCACCCCCCACCGCCGACCCGACCCCCGACCTCCCCATGCAGGGCCCGGCGGTGAAGGCGGGCGGCATCCCCTGCGTCGACTGAGCGGAGGGGGAACGGAGTTGGGTCCGCTGGCGCCTGCGCGGACGGCAGCGGGCGGGGTGGCTTCGGTGGGGGTGAACCGCCTGCTCATCGCCCCGCCCGCGGGTGGTTTCGGCCGCCCGGAAATTCCGTCGGGCCCCGTTCCGTCTCCCCGTACACTCCCGATCATGAAGCTGAGACGACTGGCCGTGCTGTGCGTCGGCGCCCTCGCCCTGACGGTGGCCTGTACGAGCTCTCCCGGGCCGGCTCCGTCGCGCACCCCCGGTGCGGCGCGCGGTGCGGTGGCCGCCTCGCCCTCGGCGGACGACGAGTCGCCCGAGCCGAGCCCGACGGTCGCGGTGCACGCCCTGACCTCGGCGGAGCTCCAGTCGCAGTGGTGGAGCTGGGCCGCGGCGGCCGCGGAGAACCGCAGTCCGGTGCTGGACCAGGACGGCCACCTGTGCGGGGAGGGGCAGAAGGACGGGATCTGGTTCCTCGCGGGGACGACCGGCGGTCCGGCCAAGCGTTCCTGCACCGTGCCGATCGGGGTCCCGGTGGTGTTCCCGCTGGTGAACGTGTTCGGCACGTCGTCCCAGTGCCTGGACTTCATGGACACGGCCAAGGGCGGCGCGGTGCTGGACGGCAAGCAGCTGACCCCCGAGCCGCTGCCCTCGACCCCGATCCGGATGTACACGGGTGAGGGCAACCCGTTCACCGGACGCCAGGACAGCATCAACACCTGGTCCTGCGGGCTCTGGGTGCGGCTGGACCCGCTCACGCCCGGCAGCCACGTGCTGAGCTTCCACGGCGAGTCCGGCGACTTCGCCACGGCCGTGGACTACCGGCTGGAGGTCGCCAAGCCGACGCCCACGGGAGCGACCTGACGGACCCCACGGGACGTGCCGCTGCCACCGGCCGTCGGGGCCGGTGGCAGCGGGGGTGAGCGGCGGGAACGGGGGTCCGTCAGGTCGCCGAGGTGGTCGCCGTGGGGCACGGCGTCAGGGTCGTCGGGCTGGGCGGCGAGCCGGTGGCGCAGGTCGGCGTCGCGGTGGGTGTCTTCGGGATGGTGGTCGTGGCGGCCGGCGACTTGGTGATGGTCGTCTTGCTGGCGCTCGCGGACGTCGACGACGGGGCCGAGCTCGTCGTGGTCTCGGACGGCGAGCCGGAGGTCGTCGTCGAGCCCGAGGTCGTGGACCCGGACGTGGTGGACCCGGAGGTCGTCGAACCCGAAGTCGTCGCACCGGACGTGGTCGCACCGGACGTGGTCGCACCGGAGGTGGTGGCCCCGGACGTGGTGCCCGAGGTCGTGGTCGTCGGCGACGACGTGGACGGCGGCATCTTCGACGGCGGCGGAACGCCGGGCGCCAGCGGCCCCTTGGGCGGTTCGGTCGCCTTGTCGACCACCTTGATCTGCCCGGTGAGCCGGGCGAACCAGCCGGCCGTCTCGACGTTGACCAGGATGAGCTCGGAGACCGGCTGCGGCGCCGCCACCACGATGATCACCGTGGTCGGGTGGAAGCCGGGCCAGGGCTTCCCGACGTACTTGGCGTTGGTCTCCAGCTTCGGCGCGTTCAGCGGGTTGCCGCAGGCGCAGCGCACCCGGGGCACGCCCTGGGCGTCCACCAGCACGGCGGTGCCGGCCTGGAGTGCGGACTGGTACTCGACGACCGCGCCGCTCTTGTAGTTGTGGTTGGTCACCCGGGTGTCCACCCGCAGGTAGGCCGAGGTCAGCGAGCGCAGGTAGGACGGGATGTCGCCCTGGCTGATGCCCGCGGCGGACGCCCAGGCGCGGCCCTTGTCCCCGGCGGAGACCATCGTGATCAGCCGTTCGGTGTCACAGCTGGGCTTGGACATCGTCCCGGCGTACACCCCGGCGGAGGTGCCCTGCACGCTGTGGATGGCGGTCGCGCTGGCGCTCGTGGCCCCGCCCTTGCTGGTCTGTGCGGGCTGCTGCGCCTGGGTGGTCGCGGGGGCCGGCGCGCTGACGCCCTGGGTTTCCACCGAAGGGGTGAACGCGTCCGGTCCGGGGTCGGAGGCCGCGGCCAGCGCGACCTCGTTGGGGCCGGGCGTCGCCTGGTTGTTGTGGCTGCTCTGGTTGTTGACGATCAGCACGGTGGCGGCCACGGCCACCGCCAGCGTGCCGGCGGCCAGCGCGATGCCCCGTCCGGAGCGCCACCAAGGGGTGCGCGGTTCGCGGCCGGAGCCTCCCGAAGGGGGGCCGCCCGGTCCGGGCGGCCCGGAGGGCGGCGGCGGGACGGACGGCGGTCCGGCCGCGCCGCCGCCGGAGGGGCGGCCGGCCAGCGGGCCGGACGGCGGGCCGGACGGGGGGCCGTAGGGCGGCTCGCTCGGCGGGCCGGACGGGGGCGGTTGGGAACTCATCGAGGCTCCGTTTCGCAGGCGGCCGGCGTGGAACGGCCGGCACGGGAAGCTCCTGCCACTGGGTTCCATTTCTCCCCCGGCCGCCCACGTGCCGCAACAGCAGGTGGAGGCGGCGTCGCCGAGCGTGCCCGCCGGGCGTCGGCCACTCTGGAACCCCGGGACCGCCCTGGACCCCCGGGCCGATCCGGACTCCCGGGCCGATCCGGATCCCCCGGATCCGTCCCGGCCCCCCGGGACCGTCCCCGAAACCCCGAGGACCCCGTCGCGCCCGGGCCCCGACCCACCGAGGAGGCGGCATGCAGCAGGCCACGACCGGGGCCACCGGCCCGCCCGGCGCCGTGCGCGGCTGGCTGGACGCGCTCGCCGTGGTGCTGGCCGGGTTCGCCGCGATGGCGGCGGTCGCCGCGCTGGGCCTCTGGCTGGCCGGGGCCGACGACCTCCCGGGCGGCGGCTTCCCGTCCGTGGTGGCCGCGACGGTGGCCCTGGCCGTCGGCGGCTCCGTCCAACTCGACGGCGGCGCCGGGCACTTCGCCGAGGTGGACGCCGGGATCAGCGCGATGCCGCTGTCCGTCGGGCTGGTCGGCGCGGTGGCGATGGCCGAGGTGTTCCTGCGTCAGCTGCGCTTCCGCGCCGTGACGGGCGGCGGTGAACTGCTCGGCCGGATCGCCCGGACGGCGGTGCTCTGGCTGGCCGCCCTCGCCCTGCTCGTGCTCGGCGCCCGGCACACCTTCGTCGTGCCGCTCGGCAACGACCTGGTGCAGTCGCTCGGCGGCGCGCTCGGCCTGACGCCGGAGGTCGGCTTCCACGCGGACGGGCCGAGCACGATCGGGATCGGGCTGGCCTGGCTGCTGATGGTGCTGGCCGGCACCTTCGCGGTGTCCCGGCGGGCGCCGCTGCCGCGCGCCCTGCTGCCGTACCAACCGGCCGTCCGCCCGGCCGCGTTCGCGCTCTGGCTGGTGCTGCTGGCGTACGTGGCGATCGGCGTGGTGGCGGGGGTGGTGACCGCGCTGGTGCACGGCAACGCCCGGCAGACCATGGCCGTGCTGCTGCTCGTTCTGCCGAACCTGGTGTGGCTGGCCTTCGGGGTGGGGCTGGGCGCCGAGTGGCAGGGCCACCTCACCGGCGCGATCGGCCTGCCGGTGCCCAAGCCGCTGGCCGAGGTGCTGCGCGCCCCGGACGGCAAGGAGGCCACGATCAGCCTCGGCACCCTCGCCGAGCAGGACGCGCGCAGCTGGTGGCTGCTGCCGATCGCCGCCGTGCTGCTGCTCGCGGCCGGGTTCCTGGCGGCGTACCGCTCACCCCGGACGGTCCGGCTCTGGCAGCACGCCCTCCGGTTCGCGCTGGCCACCGCTGTGACCGTGCTGCTGATCGGCCTCTGGACCCGGGTGGACGCGAACTACGGCCTGTCGGTGCTCGGGGTCGGAATCGGCCAGGGCGGCCTGGGCGACCTGCTCGGCAGTGTGCTCGGCGGCGCCAACCCGCTGGCCGGGCTGGGCAACGGCAGCCTGACGCTGAGCCCGGTGCTGTGGAAGGCGGTGCCGCTGGCGGCGGGCTGGGGCCTGGTGACCGGGTGGCTGGGCGCGCTGCTCGCCACCCGCGCCGGGCGCCGGGGCGAGGTCACGCCCGCCGCCCCGCGGGGGCCGGCCGCCCCGCCGTCGCCGCCTTATCCGCCGCCGCCCGTTCCGCCGCCGTCCCCGCCTCCGCCGCCGTCCCCTCCGCCGAACGGGTGAGAGCGCCGGCCGACGGACCGCTCAGAACACCTCGGCCAACAGGACCACCGCCGCCGGCACCGCCTGGCCCAGCGCGCCGCGCCACAGCTTCGGCTCGGAGGCGAACAGCGTGACCCCGCCGGCCAGCATGAACGCCGCGACGTACGTGATCACCGCCCGCCCGTCGCCCGCGTGCCCGGTGTGCAGCAGGACCAGCCCCGCGACCAGGCCGAGCGCCAGGAACAGGTTGTAGAAACCGACGTTGAACCGCCACAGCCGCACCTCCGGCGCGTCCGCCGTGCTGCCGGTGAGCAGGTAGCGCACCCGGGGATGCCCGTACAGGAAGCTCTCCAGCGGCCACACGACGAGGTGGATCGCGGCGGCGAGCATCGCGAAGACCTGGCTGACGGCGTTCATGGGCGGCGGCTCCCTCGGACGGCCCCTCGGACGGTCCCTCGGACGGCGGTGGATCCCGCGGTGGCGGGCCCGCGCGGCGCGGCGGGCCTCACCACCGCGGCGGGTGCACGACCGGGCCGGCCCAGGCGGGCGGCTCGGGCACGGTGCTGCGGGCGGCGACCGAGGGGACCACCTGGGTGGGCGGCCCGGCGCTGCGCCACGGCCCGGCCGGGTCGCCGCGGCCCGGCAGCAGGGCGACGGCCGCGCGCAGCTCGGCGACGAACTGCAGGCAGCTGCCGTACCGGTCCTCGGGGGCCTTGGCGAGCGCCCGGGCGACCACGGCGTCGAGGGTGGCGGGCAGGTCGGGGCGGTGCTCGCGCACGGTCGGCGGCGGGTCGTTGAGCTGGGCCCAGAGCAGTGCGAGGTTGCTCTCCCGGCGGAACGGCGGGGTGCCCGCCAGCATCTCGAAGACGACGCAGCCGAGGCTGTACTGGTCGGAGCGCCCGTCCAGCGGGCGGCCGGAGATCTGCTCGGGCGCGGCGTAGTCGAGCGTGCCGACGATCTGGCCGACGCTGGTCAGCCCGCTGAGCGACAGCGACTTCTTGGTGAGCCCGAAGTCCGCCAGGTACAGGTGTTCGGGGTGCTCGCTGTCCGTCCCGGCGGCGACCAGCACGTTGCCCGGCTTGACGTCCCGGTGGACGAGGTCGTGGTCGTGCGCGGCGTCCAGCGCGGAGCCGATCTGCAGGGCGAGCCGGGCGGCCCGCTCGGCCGGGAACGGGCCGTCCCGGTTGATCAGGGAGCGCAGGTCGCCGCCCTCGACGTAGCGCATCGCGATGAACAGGATGCCCTCGTGCTCACCGGCCTCGAACACCGGGATGATGTGCGGGTGGTCGATCGCGGCGGCGGCCTCGGACTCGTGCATGAACCGCTGCCGGAACACCTCGTTGCGGGCGAGCTCGGGGGCCAGCAGCTTGACGGCGACGGTCCGGCCGAGGCGCAGGTCCTTGGCGCGGTAGACGACGGCCATGCCGCCGCGCCCGATCTCGCCCTCCAGCCGGTAGCCGGCCACCTTCCGGCCGACCATGCCGGACGGCAGGCTGGGCGAGGACAGGGTTCCGGGCACCTGCCCGGACGCCGGTCGCGCGGCCTGCTCGGGCGCCGGACCCTCCGGCGCCGGTCCCGGGGGCCCCTCCGGCAGCGGCCCCGAGGGGTGCCCGGGCCCCGGCCCGGAGGGGGGTCCGGGCTTCGGTTCGGGGGGCTTCGACGCCCCCGGCTCCCGCGGGATCACGAGCCGACCACCCAGGTGGGCGCATTCGGGCCGGGACCAGGACCAGGACCGGGACCGGCGGTCGGGCGGGGCGAGGGCCCGGGCGGCGTCGAGGGCCGGGGAGCGGCCGGGCGCACCGGCGCCGGGGAGGGCCGGTCGGTGGCCGCGTACGTCTGGAGCTGGAGGCCGTCGCAGTAGCACCAGCGGTCGTGCACCGGGTCGAACACCCAGAGCGCCTCGCCGTCCACGACCAGGCCGACCCGCAGACCCCGGGCCACCTCGCGGAAGGACTCCAGGTCCAGGGTGCCCGCCGCGAGGTCCTCCAGCAGGGCGCGGTAGCGGGCCAGCGCGGCCTCGGCCTCGGCGAGGGCGGGGCGCGGGTCGGCGGTGCGGGCGGGCGGGCCGCCGGCGGCCGGCGGGGTGTCCGGGAGGGTGATCAGCAGGCGGCCGTCCACCCAGGTGGTCCAGCCGTTGGAGCAGAGCACCTGTGCCCAGTCGCCCTGCTGCGCGAGCAGCCGCACCGGGAGCAGCGCGTCCAGCCGGGCCGAGGGCCGGGCCGGGTCCGGCGCCGCCCAGGTGGCCATCCCGGCCGGTGGGGCGACGTGGGTGGGGCGGAACGCGAACTCTTCCATGGGCGGCTACATTTCCTCCGCCGCGCCAGCCGCGGCTGCGCGCGGTGATCGGCGCGGCACTCGCGCCACAGGTCGGTTTCCACTCTACCGGCGGCGGGTCGCGCCGACCCGCCGCGCTGCT
Source organism: Kitasatospora sp. NPDC097643 (assembly GCF_040302625.1). Taxonomy (NCBI): domain Bacteria; kingdom Bacillati; phylum Actinomycetota; class Actinomycetes; order Kitasatosporales; family Streptomycetaceae; genus Kitasatospora; species Kitasatospora sp. NPDC097643. The sequence continues at coordinate 51,220 of NZ_JBEOSA010000048.1, forward strand.
CGCGCATGATCGCGCATGATCGCGCCGCGCTACCTGCGCATGATCGCGGGCTCGTGCCGCCGCAGCAGGGCCAGCACCATCAGCCCGTACGCCGCGGAGAGCGCGGGCAGCATCACCACGCTGATCAGCCAGCCGGTCCGCTGGGGCCGGAACATCGGGTCGGAGGTGATCTTGAGGACCGGGTTGAGGCTGTGCAGGTCGACCGTGCGGGCCATCGCCGCCAGGCCCCAGCGCGAGGGGATCAGCCAGGCCAACTGCTCCAGCCCGGGCACGCCGTGCAGCTTGAGCATCAGGCCGCTGAAGACGATCTGCGCCACCGAGAGCAGCACCAGCAGCGGCATGGTGGCCTCCTCGCGGTCCACCAGCGCCGAGACCACCAGCCCGAGCATCATCGCCGAGAAGGCCAGCAACGCGACCGCGATGATCAGTTCGGGCAGCACCGGCATCACGACGCCGGTCGTCGAGGCCGCGGCTCCGGTGGCCGGCGGCGTCCCGGCGGCACCGGGCGGGACGGTCCCGGGCGCGGGCGGCGCCGGTGGCGAGAGCTTCACCCCGGCCAGGCCGACCACGGTCAGCACCGCCGCCTGACCCACCGTGACCGTGCCGAGCACCACCACCTTGGACACCAGGTACGCCGATCTGGACAGCCCGACCACCCGTTCGCGCCGGTAGATCGCCCGCTCCTTGACCAGCTCGCGCACCGAGTTGGCCGAGCCGGTGAGCAGGCCGCCGATGCAGAGCGTGAGCAGGCAGTTGATGGCGTTCTCCTGGGTGAGGTGCGTGCCCGCCATCACCCGGCACATCAGGCCGATCACGAACGGCAGCACCACCATGATGGTGAGGAACAGCCGGTCCGCGGCCAGCACCGCCGCGTACCGGCGCACCAGGGTGCCGAGCTGGGAGAACCAGCCCTGCGGCTTCTCCCGCCCGATCGACGGACCGAGCTCGGGGGCGGCGGCCGGCACCGGCGCGGGCACCTGGGCCGCCGTCCCGGCCGTCACGTAGCGCTGGTACTGCGGGGAGGTGCGGAAACGGCTCTGCCAGGCCTCGTGGTCCTCGTTCTCGAACGCCTCGAAGGCCTCCGGCCACTCCTCGAAGCCGAAGTAGGCCAGCGCCTCGCCGGGCGGCCCGTAGTAGGCGGTGCGGCCGCCGGGGGCGAGCACCAGCAGCCGGTCGCAGACGTTCAGGCTCAGCACGCTGTGCGTCACCACGACCACCGTGCGGCCGTCGTCCGCCAACCCGCGCAGCATCTGCATCACCGACCGCTCCATGCCCGGGTCCAGGCCGGAGGTCGGCTCGTCGAGGAAGAGCAGCGAGGGCTTGGTGAGCAGCTCCAGCGCGACGCTCACCCGCTTGCGCTGGCCGCCGGAGAGACTGGCGATCACCTGGTCGGCCCGGCTGTCCAGGCCCAGCTCGTGGATCACCTCGGCGACCCTGGCCTCCCGCTCGTGCTTCGCGGTGTCGCCGGGGAAGCGCAGTTCGGCCGCGTAGGAGAGGGCGCGGCGGACGCTCAGCTGGGTGTGCAGGATGTCGTCCTGCGGCACCAGGCCGATCCGGCGGCGCAGCTCGGCGTAGTCCCGGTAGAGGTCGCGGCCGTCGTACAGCACGGTGCCCTCGTCGGCGGGGCGCAGCCCGGTGAGCGCGTTGAGCAGGGTGGACTTGCCGGCGCCGCTGGGCCCGGCCACCGCCAGCAGCGCCTTCTCGGCCAGCGGGAAGCTGACGTCGTCCAGCAGGACCCGGTGGTCCGGGCCGACCCGGACCACCAGGTGCTGGACGTCCAGGGAGACCTCGCCGGTGTCGGTGTACTCGACGAGGCGGCCGTCGGCGAGGCAGAGCGCGGAGTGCCCGATGCCGACGATGTCGGCCGGGCCGACCGGCGCCTGGCGGATCCGGCGGCCGTTGAGGTAGGTGCCGTTGTGGCTGTCCAGGTCGACGATCTCGTGGCCGCCGTCGGGCAGTTCGCGCAGCTCGGCGTGGTGCCGGGAGACCACCAGGTCGTCCAGCACGAGGTCGTTGTCGTGCGAGCGGCCGATCCGTACGGTGTGGCCGGGCAGCTGGAGCACCGAGCTGGGGGCGCGGAAGGTGCCGGAGCTCTGCGGGGCGACCAGGGACGGGCGCTCGCCGGGCGCGGGCCGCGGCAGGCCGGCGAAGGTCGCGGACGGGCCGTCGGCGGGGTCGCCGAACCGCAGCCGGGTGCCGGGCCCGACGTCCTCGCTGCTCACCCGGTGGCCGTCGTCGTAGGTGCCGTTGGTGCTGCCGACGTCCTCCAGCTCCCAGTGGCCCTCGACGGCGTGCAGCACGGCGTGGTGCCAGGAGACCCGGGGATCGTCCAGGACGATCTCGCTGGTCGGGTCGCGGCCGACGTGGTACGACCGGCTCGGGTCGATCAGTTGCGAGTCGGTGTCGGTGACCAGGACGAGGGGCGGCGCCGCGGGTGCGCCTGGGCGCTCTCCCATGCTGCGCAGTCTATCGCCGGTGCCGGGCGGCGGCCCGTCCGGACGGGTGCGCCGGGGCCTCCCGGACCAGGGACCGGCGGCCTCCCGAATCCCGCGATTGGACTGGACCACTGGATCCGCGCGGCACTATCGTTCGGCGTGCCCGCACGCCACCCGCCGACCACCCGGGGACGGAACGCATGAGCACCTGGCCGCAGTTGCGCCGCTCCCGAGTCGTCAGAGCCGGTCGTGCGCCCGGCACCGTGCTGCGCTGCGGCCTGATGGACACCATGCTCGCCGACCTCGCCGTCTCGGTGGTCCTCTGCTTCGAGCAGCCCCTGGACGAGGACCGCCTCGCCGCCGGACTCGCCCGCGCGCTCGACCGGGTGCCGGTCTTCGCCGGGCGGCTGCGCACCGAGGGGGACGTCCTCGAGGTCGTCTGCGACGACGCCGGGGTGCCGTTGGAGGAGTACACCGTGGACGGCACGCTCGCCGAGGCGATGGGCCGGGCCACCGCCGCCGGGTCCGGGCTGGTCGACCCGGTGGACGCCCCGGCCGCGCGCACCGGCGGCCGCCCGCTGCTCACCGTCCGGGTCACCCGCACCGCCGACGGCGGCACCGTGCTCGGCTGCTCCTGGCACCACGCGATCGGCGACCTGCACAGCTTCATGCTATTGCTGCGCGCCTGGTCGGCGGCGGTCGAGGGAGCGGACCCGGCGCCCGCCGAACTGGTCCGGGACCAGGACACGTTGCTGCGCCGGGTGCTGCCCGCCGAGGACTGCGGCCGGCCCGGCTTCCGGCTGCCCGGGGCGGCGGAGGCCGAGCTGCTGGCCCGGGAGGTGGCGGCCGGTCCGCGCGCCAACCGGATCGTGCAGATCTACTTCGCCGACGCCGAAGTCGAGCGGATGCGCACGGAGTTCAGCGCGGCGGCGGGCCGCCGGCTCTCCGCCGGGGACGTGCTCTGCGCCCATCTGCTCGCCACCCTGCGGGAGTTGGACGGCGACGGGGCCGAGCGTTGGCTGACCGTCCCGGTCAACGCCCGCCGCTGGCTGGGCCTCTCACCCGACCTGGTGGGCAATCTGCTGAGCGAGGTGCACCTGCCGTACCGGCCGGCGGACGGGCCGGCGGCGCTCGCGGGCGCGCTGCGGAAGGCGGTCGAGGAGTTCCCGACCGCCCACCTCAACCTGCGGACCAACCTGGACTTCCTGGCCGCGCTGGGCCCGGCCCGGCTGCGCGACTGCGTGCCGCTGGGCTTCGACCCGGCGGCCCGCCGGTTCAGCTTCTCCAACTGGAGCCGGTTCGGCGTCTACCGGCTCCGGTTCCAGGGGCAGTCGCCGGTGCTGTTCGGCCCGGCGGCCAACTACCCGCTGCCGTGGGTCTGCTGGACCGTCGAGGGGTTCCACGGTGCCGGTCTGCTGAGCACCGTGGTGCTGCCGGCCCGGCTCGCCGCCCGGGTGCGGGGGGCGGCGGGCCGGGCCGCGCTGCACCGCTTCCGGGTGGCGGCCGACGAGCTGCCCGCGCCGGCCGCCACCCTGGCGAAGATCCTCTGATGACGGTCTGACGAACCGTCAGAAGGCCTGCTCGATGGCGGTCCAGAGCTGCACCCGGGCCCGCAGCGCGGTGCGGACGGTCTCGGCGCAGGAGTCCCACTTGGCCTGGTCGTCGCCGCACAGGTCGATCAGCATCTGCATCGCCATCGGGGTGTGCTGCTCGCCGTCCACCTCGATGTGCCGGGCCAGGTAGTCCTTGAAGACGGTGAGCACGCCGTCGGGGTCGTCGATGCCGACCACCTGGGCGAACATGTCCGGGATCAGGTCCTCGCGGCCGAAGGCGAAGGCGGCGGCCCGGCAGTGCACCGGCGCGTTCTCGATGATCGACCAGGTGGTGCCGGTGAAGTCGGCGGCGGCCTGCGGGACCCCGGCGGCCTTCAGCGCCTCCGGCACGGCGGTGCCGGTGCCCAGCAGGGCCAGGAACTCCTCCACCGGGCGCGGGTCGGCGCCGGCCTGCCGCATGCCCTCGACGTACAGCTCGAAGTGGCTGGTGTAGCCCTCGCCGAGCTCGTCGCTCTCCTCGACCAGCACGATCTCGTTGATCAGCCGGCGGCTGGCGGTCGGGCCGTTCGGGACCCACGGGACCTCGACGCAGGTGAGGTCGCGCTGGAGGCTCTTGAGCAGCGACATGAAGTCCCAGACGGCGAAGACGTGCGAGTCCAGGAAGGTGCGGACCCGCTCGATGCTGCTCAGCCCGCCGTAGACGGTGTGCTGGACGACCTCGCGGCGCAGCGGGTCGATGGCCTGCTGGAGGCTGGTCAGGCCGGGGTGCGAACGGTCCCAGTGGTAGCGGTTGTTGGACACGGAACTCCCTTGTTCTGTCTGTTACTTGAGGACGGCGTAGAGCGCGTGGCGGAGCTGCTCGCGGCTGGGTTGCAGGGCGCGGTCGAGGGCGGGGGCGAACGGCAGGACGGCGCCGTCCGGGCGGGTGATGCGGCGGGGCGGGGCGATCAGGCGCATGGACTCGGCGGCGGTGGCCAGCACCTCCGCGCCGAAGCCGCAGCTGCGGTTGGAGTCGTCGAACACGACCAGCCGGCCGGTACGTTCGAGCGAGGCGGCGAGCGCGGCCCAGTCCACCGGATACAGCGTGCGGGGGTCAAGGACTTCGACCGAAACGTCCTCGGCGACCTCCTCGGCCACGGCGAGCGCGTCGTGCACCAGGTGCCCGACGGCGACCACGGTGACGTCGGTGCCGGGCCGGTGGATCCGGGCCCGCCCGAGCGGGACGGGATCGAGCTCCCAGGTGACGGTCTCGCGGACCGCCAGCGCGGCGGCCGGGGCGAAGACCACCACCGGGTCCGGGTCGCGGATCGCCGAGCGCAGCAGCCCGTAGGCGTCGGTCGGGGTGGCGGGCACGACGGTCTTCACTCCGGCGTGCGCGAACAGGCTGTACGGGTGGTCGGAGTGCTGGCCCGCCCAGCCGTCCCGGGAGCCCGAGCCGGGCACCAGGCAGGTCAGCGGCACGCTCGCCTGGCCGCCGGTCATCAGCGAGAACTTGTGCGCCTGGTTGACGAGTTGCTCGAAGACCAGGAACAGCAGCGAGGGGATCTGGAACTCCAGCACCGGCCGCCGCCCGGCCAGCGCGGCGCCGATCGCCATCGCGGTGAAGGCCTGCTCGGACAGCGGGGTGTCGACGATCCGGCCGGGCCCGAACCGGTCCAGCAGGCCGAGCGTGGGCCCGGCCAGCCCGGCCCCGATGTCCTCGCCGAACACGCAGACCGACGGGTCCCGGGCGAGTTCGTCGACGAGCGCCCGGTTGAGCGCCTTGGTGTACGAGAGGCGGGTCATGCGCTCGCCCCCGCCCGGGGGCGCAGCCCGTCGGCGTACAGGTGGTCCAGCGCGCCGGCCGGGTCCGGGTGGGCCGAGGCGAGCGCGAAGTCCTCGGCGGCGCCGAGCTGCCGGGCGACCTCGACGTCGAGCCCGGCGGCGACGGCCGGGTCGAGCAGGGCGGCGGCCCGGGGGAGCGGGTCGCGCTCGCGCCAGGCCTCGACCTCCTCGGGGGTGCGGTAGCGGGTCCTCATCCGGCGTTCCATGGTGTGGTGGCCCTCGTAGCGGTAGGTGCGGCACTCCAGGAAGCCCGGGCCGCCGCCGCTGCGGGCCCGTTCGACCGCGCGCTGGGCGGCGGCCCGGACGGCCTCGGTGTTCATCCCGTCGACCTGCTCGGCGGGGATGCCGAAGGCGGCGGCCCGGCCGGTCGCGCTGCCGGCGACGGCGGTGGCGGCGGGCAGGGTGGTCGCGTAGCCGTTGTTCTCGCAGACGAACACCACCGGCAGCCGCCAGATCGCCGCCAGGTTGAGGGATTCCAGCAGCACGCCCTGGTTGAGCGCGCCGTCGCCGAAGAAGGCCACCGCCACCCGGCCGTCCCCGGCCTGCCGGGCCGCCCAGGCGGCGCCGACCGCGATCGGGGCGCCCGCGCCGACGATGCCGTTGGCGCCGAGGATGCCCAGCGACAGGTCGGCGGCGTGCATCGAGCCGCCCCGGCCGGCGTTCAACCCGTCGACGCGGCCGGTGAGTTCGGCGAGCAGCCGGTCGGGGGCGGCGCCCCGGGCGAGCACGTGGCCGTGGCCGCGGTGGGTGCTGGTGAGCCGGTCGGCGGGGCCGAGCGCGGAGCAGACGCCGACCGCGACGGCCTCCTGCCCGATGTACGGGTGGATGCCGCCGGGGACGGCACCGGCCTTGACCAGGCCGAGCGCCAGTTCCTCGAAGCCGCGGATCAGCCGCAGCATCCGGTAGCGCTCGGCCAGGGTCTCCAGCGGCGCCGGTGCGCTGCCGGGGGCGGGCGGGGTGGTCACAGCGCGCCCCGCCAGAGCGTCGGGCAGAACTGCGGGTCGGCGTAGTCCGGGCGGTCGTCGGCGGTGCGGCGGACCAGCACGTCGTGGTTGTAGACCACCGGGGCGCCGTCCGGCCGGGTGTGTCCGCGGTACGCGTTGGCGCCGTCCTGGAGGTGCAGCGAGACGGCCCGGCGCGGGAAGTCGGCCAGGTTGGGGCCGCTGCCGTGGTAGGTGCGGCAGTGGTGGAAGCTCATGTGCCCGCGCGGGATGAGCATCGGGATCCGGCGCACCTGCTGCCCGTTGTGGGCGGCGTTGGCGGCCAGGATGCCGTCCAGTTCGGAGCGGTCGCGCTCGGCGAAGTGCCGGGTGGAGTCCTCGCCGGAGTCCAGCTCCCGCCAGCGGTGGCTGCCGTCGACCATGGTGATGGTGCCGTTCTCCTCCCGGCAGTCGTGGAAGGGGATGAAGGCGGTGAGCATCTCCTCCGAGGTGGAGGTCTGCCAGTAGTGCTTGTCGAAGTGCCAGGGCACCTGGTTGCTGGGCTCCCCGGGCACCGGCGGCTTGTAGATCAGGGTGGCCTGGAAGATCCGGATCTCCTCGGCCCCGGCGAGCAGCGCGGCGACCGCGCCGACCAGCGGCTTGCGCAGGATCGCGCCGATCGCGTCGCTCTCGTAGTGCACGTAGTCGTTGTGCCGCTGGACGGGCCCGTGCGAGGGCTCCCAGGCGGCCAACCTCGGCGGGCGGACGGGCAGTTCGCGGTCGCGGTGGCCGGCGTAGTACAGCTCGGTGGCGGCTTGCAGGGCGTCCAGCTCCTGGTCGGAGAAGAGCCGGCGGGACAGGTACCAGCCGTGCTCCCGGTAGTGGGCCACCTCCTCGGGGGTGGGCAGCAGGGCGCGTTCGGCGTCGGTGAGGCGGAACTCGGCGACGGTGGTCATGGGGTGGGGCCTGCCTCTCGGGTGCGGTCGGTCAGACGGCGGCGGCGGAGCTCTGCCGCTCGATGGCCTCGTACAGGGCCTTGATGTTCGCGGTACCGAAGGTGCCCGCGCCCTGGCGCTCGATCAGCTCCAGGAAGAAGGTCCGGCGGGGGTGGGTGGAGCGGGCGAAGATCTGGAACAGCTGGCCGCCGTGGTCCTGGTCGACCAGTACGTGCAGTTCGCGCAGGGTCTCCACCGGGATGGTGGTCGCGCCGAACCGCTCGGCCAGGACGTCGAAGTAGGCGCCCGGGGTGCTCAGGAACTCCACGCCCCGGGCGCGCGCGGCCCGTACGGCGGTGGCGATGTCCTCGGTGCGGAAGGCGAGGTGCTGCACGCCGGCGCCGTCGTGCGCGGCCAGGAACTCGTCGATCTGGCCGGGGCGGCGGCCGGTGTCCGGCTCGATCAGGGTGAAGGTGACCTCGCCGGAGGCGCTCTGGACGACGCTGGAGTCCATCGCCTGTTCGCCGACCTCGATGTACTCGCCGAAGATCCGGTGGAAGCCGAGCGCGGCCTCGCAGAACCGTACGGTGTCGGCGAGTTGGCCGGCAGGCACGCAGATCGCGACGTGGTCGAGGGCGTCCAGCAGGCCCGCCGCGCCCGGGCGTCCGTCCGTGGGCTGCGGGACGAAGCGCAGGGCGGTGTCGCCGAAGCCGGCGATCAGGCCGCCGGCGCGGTCCAGCACGCGGGCGCCGTGCCGTTCGGCGCGCTCCAGGGCGGCCTGCGGGTCGGTGCAGCCGAGCGCGAGCACGGCGACGCCGTCCCCGTGCCGGGCGACGAAGCCGGCCACCGGGTGGCCGGGGTCGGCGGCGGAGGTCAGGTGCATCCGGATGGTGCCCTGGTGGACCCGGACGGTACGGGCGCCGTCCGGTGCGGCCGCGGCGACGTCGGCGCTGAAGCCGAGGTCGGCGCAGAACCCGGCCGCCGTCTTGTCGGCGTCCGCGCAGTGGTACTCGACATGGGTGATGGACTGGATGGACAACGGGATCTCCCCCCGGAGGGATGAAGGACGGGGAACGGCGCGCTACCTGACGGCCCGGGTCGACGCCCGGCCGAGGATCAGGCTGAGGTTGTGGCCGCCGAAGGCGAAGGCGTTGCTCAGCGCGGCGCGCACCGGTGCGGACCGCGCCGTGCCCCGGACGTGGTCCAGGTCGCAGGCGGGGTCGGGATCGGTCAGGTTGAGCGTCGGCGGCAGCGTCCCCCTCGCCACCGCCAGGGCGGTCACCGCCGCCTCCAACGCGCCTGCGGCGCCCAGGAGATGGCCGGTGGCACCCTTGGTGGAGCTGACCGCCGGGGGCCGCCCGCCGAAGACGGCGTGCAGCGCGGCGGTCTCGGCCACGTCACCGAGCCTGGTGCCGGTGCCGTGGGCGTTCACATAGTCGATGTCCTCGGCCGCCAGGCCCGCGTTGGCGAGCGCGGCGCGCATGGCGTCGGCGGCGCCAGCGCCGTCCGGCCGGGGCATGGTCGGGTGGTGGGCGTCGGTGGAGGCGCCCCAGCCGAGCACCTCGGCGTACCCGGCGGCGCCCCGGGCGTCCGCGTGCGCGGCACTCTCCAGGACGAGGACGGCGCTGCCCTCGCCGAGCACGAAGCCGTTGCGGCGGGCGTCGAACGGTCGACTGGCCTGCTCCGGCTCCGTCCAACCCTGCGCCAGCGCACGGGCGTTGGTGAAGGCGGCGGCGATCGTCGGGTGCAGCGAGGACTCGGTGCCGCCGCACACCACCACGTCCGCGTCGCCCGAGCGGATCAGCCGCAGCCCCTCGGCCACCGCCTGGGCGCCGGCCGCGCAGGCCGTCACCACCGCCGAACTGTAGCCGCGGATGCCGTGCTTGATGGCGATCCGGGCGGTCGCCATGTTGGAGAGCATGCCCGGCAGCAGGTACGGGCTGACGCCGGGGCGGCCGCGCTCCAGCCGGCGGTGCGACTGCTGCTCGAAGGTCTCCAGCCCGCCGCCGCCGGTGGCCAGCACCACCGCGGTGCGGTGCGGATCGGCGCCCTCGCCGACCACCAGGCCGGCGTCGGCGAGCGCGTCGTCGGCGGCGGCGAGGGCGAGCAGGACGAAGCGGTCCACGCAGCGGGTCTCGGTGGGCGGCAGCACCTCCCGGCCGTCCACGGCGGGGGCGATCCCGGCGACGGACAGCCAGCCGTGCGCGGGGTGGCCCTCGGGGACGGCGCGCAGGCCGGAGCGCCCGGCGGCCAGCGCCTCGAACACCTCGGCGGGCTTGCGGCCCAGCGGCGAGACCAGGCCGATCCCGGTGACGACGGCGCCCTCCCGTGCGGTCATCGGGCGGCCACCGAGTCCAGGTACCGCCGGCGCAGCAGCACCTTGCGGACCTTGCCGGTCGGGCCGAGCGGGATGTCGTCCCCGGAGACCACCAGGACCTGGCGGACGGTCGCCGCGGCGGCCTCGTCCAGGGCGGCGACGACCTGCTTGCTGCGGTCGGCCGCCGGGTCGGCGTCCGTGGCGAGGATCAGCAGCACGTCGGTGACCACCCGCTCGCCGTCGCGGACCGCGACCACCGTGCAGTCCGCCACGTCCGGGCAGGCGGCCAGCACCCGCTCCTCCGACATCGCGGTGAACAGCCGTTTCCCGTCGCCGAGTTCGACCGAGTCGACGGCCCGGTCGACGTGGTAGTAGTAGCCGTCCTCGTCCCGGTACATCAGGTCGCCGGTGAGGAAGCGGCCGCGGATCCTGGTCCGGAAGGTGGTCGCCGAGTCGTTCCAGTAGCCGAGCGCCAAGGTCGGTGAGGAGGTGGCGAGTTCACCGACCTCGCCGGGGCCGAGCGGTTCGCCGTCCGGGCCGACCACCGCGCAGTCGACGAACGCGTGCGGGCGGCCGACGCAGCGCCCGTAGCGCTCGGTGCCGGGGCCGTGGGTGATGAAGAAGTGCGAGTGGCCCATCTCGGTGGAGCCGAGCCCGTCCACGAACAGCGAGCCGGGCTCCCGGGTGCGGCCCGCGCGGGTGACGGTCTCCCGGCTGCCGGTGGCGATCAGCCGGCGGATGTGCACCTCGTGCGCACAGTCGCCGGTGTTCCACCAGAGTGCGACGGAGTCCAACTCCCGGGCGGCCAGGTCGTGGTGGGCGAGTTCGGCCCAGGTCGCGGCGAAGCCGACCACGCCGGTGGGCCGCCAGCGCTCGATCGCGTCCAGCACCCCGGCGCCGGACTGCCGCGAGAGCACGGCGAGTCGGGTGTGTGAGCTCAGCGCGAGGTTGACGGCGATCAGGGTGGCCGCGTGCGGGGCGGGCAGCGCGCTGAGCATCCGCTCCTGGCCCTGCGGGCGGGGCAGCCGCGACCGGTGGCGGATCGCCGCGTACAGGCCGGCGTGCGAGTGGACGACGGCCTTGGGCATGCCGGTGGTGCCGGAGGAGTGGGTGATCGCCACCGGGTCGCCGGACCAGTGCCGGTACGGCGGCGGGGCGTCCTCGGGGTCGCCCTGGGCGAGCTCGGCGATCGGGGGGAGCAGCCGTGCGCCCTGGTCGTGGCCGCGCAGCCCGGCCTGGCGCTCCGGGTCGGCGAGGACGCCGGCGGCGCCGAGCCCGGCGATGTAGCGGGCGGCCCGTTCGCCGTCCAGGTTGGGGTTGAGCAGGGCGGGGATCGCCCCGAGCCGGGCGAGCGCGAGGAAGGCGAGCACGTGGTGGGCGGCGTCGCCCGCGTAGACCACCACCGGGTCGTGCCGGGTGATGCCGAGGCCGTGCAGGGCGGCGGCGCGGGCGCGGACGGCCCGGTCGAGCTCGCGGACGGTGAAGGGCTGCCAGGCGGCGTGGTCGTCGACCGGGGTGTCGAAGGTGATCAGCGGCTCGTCCAGGCCGAGGCCGAGCGCGAGGCGGGCGGTCAGCACGTTTCCGGCGCCGACGTCCGGGTCGTCCGCGAGTCGGGTGCGGATACTGCGGATGGTCACGGTGGTGGATCCCTCCCTCGGGGCCGGGAACGGCCCGGGCGGCTGATCGGATGGCGGGGGTGTGCCGGCGGGTGCGCAGAGGTGGCGGGCGCCGGATGGCGGCGGCGGAGGCCTCAGTCGGTGACCAGGACGGCCACTGCGAACTCGCCCGTGCTGTCGGGGTGTTCGGGGCTGTCCGAAGCGCCGGCGGCGGGGTCGGCCGGCTCGGCGGCGATCACCAGGACCTGGTCGGCGTCGCCGTCCGCGAGGAGCAGCGCCGCGAGGCCGAGCGCGTCCGCGGGGACCTGGCCGGGTACGGCCCCGGCCGGGCTGATCGCCACGACGGGGCCGGTCAGGCCCCAGCGGGCGGCGATGTGCCCGAGGACGGCGTTCGGGTTGGACTGGAAGAACAGCAGCGGCGCCATCCGGCGGCCGGGCCCGGCGCCCTGGTCGATGGCGCGTGCGGTGGCCAGGTCGCCGCTCGCGCTGGCCAGCAGCAGGGCGGTCCGCCCGGGGGCGGGCGCCTCGCCGTGGTGGGCGCGCAGGCAGCGCTCGGCGGCGTCGGCGACCATCGGGTTGAAGCCGGAGGCGGCGAAGCCGGGCAGGGGTGGCGGTGGGCCGGGGTGTCCGGGGTCGGGCCAGTGGGCCTCGGCGAGGACGCGCAGCGGGGTGGTGTCGGTGGTCATGGTGTGGGTGTCGGGGTCGTGGGCGGAGGCGGGCGGCCGGTCATGCCGGGGCCACCAGGAGGGCGGTGTTGGCGCCGCCGAAGGCGGAGTTGAGGCTGAGCGCGTAGCGGGGGCGGGCGGTGCGCGGGCCGTCCAGGACGAGGTCGAGGCCGAGGTCCGGGTCGGGGCCGAGCCAGCCCGCGTTCACCGGGAGCCGGCCCGCACGCAACGCGCCGATGACGACGGCGAGTTCGAGCAGCGCGGAGGCCTCCAGGGCGTGGCCGTGCACGGATTTGCTGGAGCTGACCGGCAGTTGGGCGGTGTGCCGGCCGAACACCCGGTGCAGCGCGCGTGCCTCGGCCAGGTCGGCGAGGGCGGAGCCGGTGCCGTTGGCGTTGACGTAGCCGACCTCGGCCGGGGCGACGCCCGCCCGGGCGAGGGCGGCCTCGGTGGCCCGGGCCAGCCCGTCGCCCTCCGGTTCGGGGCGGCAGACGTGGTGGGCGTCCCCGGCCCGGCCCCAGCCGGCCAGCCGGGCGAGCGCGGGCGCGCCGCGCCGTTCGGCGGCCGGGGCGGCTTCGACGACGACGGCGGCCGCCGCGTCGCCGAGCAGGGTGCCGGTGCGGCCCGCGCTGAACGGGCGCGGCTCGCCGTCGCGGGCGAGTGCGCGTCCGGCGTCGAAGACGGCGAACACGCCCGGCTCGACCAGGTGCCCGGCCGCGACCAGGACACGTTCGTGCCGCCCGGCGGCGACCAGCGCGGCGGCGTCGGCCACGGCGGTCGCGGCCGCCACGCAGGCGCCGGTGTAGACCCGGGTGACGCCCCGGGTGCCCCAGGCCGCGCTGACCCCGGCGCCGAAGGCCCGGGCGGTGGCCCGGGTCCGCAGGTCGCTGTGCAGGGCGAGCAGGACGGGCGTGTCCGCGCCGTCGGCGGCGGTCAGACCGGCCTGGCGGCAGGCCTGCGCGAGCGCGTCCAGCACCGCCCGCGCCAGCGGCACGGTGTGCGCGAGCGGCACGTCCGCGGGCAGCAGGGCGGCCCGGGTGGTGCGGCAGGCGCTCACGTCGAAGCGGGTGACCGACCCGAAGCCGGTCTTGCCGTGCACGGCGGCCTCGGTCAGGGCGTCGAGCCCGCGCCCGGCGGCGCTGAGCACACCGAGCCCGGTGACGACCGGCCGGGCGCGCGCGCCGGGGCCGGCCGGGGTGGCGGTGGTCACGGCCGTGCGTCCGCTCGGACGGACCGGACGGCTTCGCGCAGCACCTCGACGGCGTCGTCGACGGTGCGCACGGTCGCGAACCGCTCGTCGTCGAGGTCGACCTGGATGCCGTAGCGCTGCTCGAACTCGGCGATGAGCCAGGTGAGTTCGAGCGAGCCGAGGTCCTCGGGCACGGTGCCGGCGGCGCGCTGCCCGAACGCCGCCAGCATCGTCAGGACCTCGGCCCGGTCGGGGAGGCCGGAGTCGGTCACGCCGGGCTGCCGGTGGCGGCGGTGGCGGTGGCGGTGTCGGCGATCCGCCGGGCGACGTCGGCGGTGAACTCGTCGAGCGTCATCAGCGCGGTGCTCTCCATCTCGTCGAGGTCGAACTTGATCCCGAACTCGTCCTCGACCTGCACCGACAGGTCGGCCAGTGCGAGCGACTCCAGGTCCAGCCCGGCCGGTCCGAGGTCGGTGTCCCCGGTGACCTCGGAGACGTCGTACTGCATCTCGGTCAGCGCGGCGAGGACGAACGCGCGGATGCGGTCCTGCATGGTGGTGGCTCCTTGTCGGGGTTCACGTCGGTGCTTCGGTACTGGGTGCTGCGTGCTGCTGGGACAGGCGCTCAGCGCGCGGCGGCCCCGCGCAGGGCGGCCGGGTCGCGCAGCAGCTTCCCGGTCGCGGTGCGCGGCAGATGGGGCAGGAGGGCGAGCCGGCGCGGCCGCTTGTAGCCGGCCAGCCGGCGGGTGATGCCGTCCTGGACGCTCGCCAGGTCGGCGTCGGGTTCGGTGGCGAGGTAGGCCTCGATCGCGCCGTCCTCGAAGACCACGACGGCTTCGCGGACGGCGGGCAGCGCGGTGAGCGTCTGCTCGACCTCGGTGAGGTCGACCTTGAGGCCGCCGATCGAGACCTGGGAGTCCAGCCGTCCGAGGACGGTGACGTGCCCGGTGGCCTCGTCCAGTTCGGCCGCGTCCCGGGTGTGCAGCCAGCCGTTCGACCAGCGGGTCGGGTCGTCCAGCCCCGGGTACGGGGAGGCCGCCGCGCCGATCCGCAGCTCGCCGCCGACCAGGCGCAGCCGCATCCCGTGGACGGGCCGTTTGGCCGGGTGGAGCGTGCCGTCGAGGTCGGTGGCGATGACCCCGGTCTCGGTCATCCCGTACATGGTGCCGAGCGGGACGCCGTAGCGGGCGGTGAAGAGTGCGGGCAGGCCCGGGCGGACCAGCTCGCCGGCCACCACCATCCGCCGCAGCTGCGGCAGCGGCGGGGGAGCGGCCGCGCCGGCCAGCAGTTCGGCGTGGAACGGCACCCCGATCAGGGTGGTGGGCCGCTCGCCGGCGGCGACGGCGGCGAGGATGCCCGCCGCCGTCATCCGCTCGGGGACGGTGAGCGCCGCCCGGGCGTACAGGCTGTTGAGCAGTCCGCCGACCAGGCCGAGCACGTGCACCACCGAGGACAGCAGGACGACCCGTTCGCCCTCCCCTGGGAAGCCTGGTGAGCCGGGACGGGCGGCTGAGCCCGGAGCGTCGCGGACGTCCGCCAGCCTGCGGTAGCAGTCGAGTTCGCGCAGCAGGTCGGACGCGGTGCGGGCGATGACCTTGGCCGGGCCGGTGGACCCGGAGCTGAGCTGGACGAGCGCGTGCCCGGTGCGGGCCGGTCGGCCGTCCGGCAGTCGGACGGCCACCGGCTCCACCACGGAGAAGCCGCGCAGCGCCGCCGCGGGCCGGTGGGCGGAGCCTACCAGCACCTGCGGGGCCAGCCGGGCCACCGCCGCGTCGACCTCGTGGTCGGTCAACCGGTGGTCGAGCAGCGCGACTTGGGCGCCGAGGCGCCAGCAGGCCAGCAGCGCGGCGACGAACGCCACCGAGGGCGGCAGTCGTAGCGCCACCGTACCGCCGGGGCCGAGGCCGGTGGCGGTCAGCTGGGCGGCCTGCTCGTCGACCAGGGTGCGCAGGGCGTCCCGGTCGAGCGGTGCGCCGAGGTGCAGGCACTCCTCGCCCCCGGGGCCGGCCAGCAGCAGCCGGTCGACCCAGGAATCCGGGGCGTCGGCGTGTGGCGGTGCGGAAAACGGAAGTGAAGAAGGGGAAAAGCCGGTCAACACCACTCCACCCAGTGAGGGGATTTGACATGGACGCCGTTGACAACCAAAACGGTCAATTCCGTTGCCAGACCATGGCACAGACGATTGGTCAAATCAAGGTCTATACCAATGTGGTTGTTGTCCCTACGCTGCCGAATCGGGACCGGCCCGCGCGTGGCCGTCCCGGGAACGAGGACTGCCCGTGGGAGCACTCACGCTGGCCGGGATCGGGCACGCTGCGCGCGCCCGACTCGCGCCGGAAATATGGGACTTCATCGAAGGTGGCAGCGGGTGTGAACGCACCCTGGCGGCCAACCGGGAAATGTTCGGACACTATGCGCTCCGCCCGCGCACCCTGGTCGACGTCTCGGCCTGCTCGCCCGCGCTGACCCTGCTCGGTGCACCGCTCGACCTCCCGGTCGCCGTCGCCCCGATGGCGTACCACCGGCTGGTCGATCCGGAGGGCGAGACCGCCACCGCCCGCGCCGCCGGAGCGGCCGGGGCGCTGCTGGTCGCCGGTATGTTCGCCAGCCGCACCCTGGAGGAGATCGCGGCCGCCGCCACCGGTCCGCTCTGGCTCCAGCTGTACTGGCTGCGCGAGCGGGCCGTGCTCGCCGCACTGGCCGAACGCGCCGAGGCGGCCGGCTACTCCGCCCTGCTGCTGACCGTGGACGCCCCGCGGATCGGCCGCCGGCTGCGCGACCTGCGCAACGGCTTCGCCATCCCGCCCGCCGTCCGCGCGGTCAACCTCGACCCGGCCCTGATGGCCGCCAGCCACCGTACGGCGGCCGGGAGTTCGGGCATCGCCGAGCACGCCCGCGAACAGTTCGACCCCACCGTGACCTGGGCCGACCTCGGCTGGCTGCGCGAGCGGACCGGGCTGCCGCTGGTCCTCAAGGGCATCCTCACCGCCGAGGACGCCCGCCTCGCCGCCGAGCACGGCGTGGACGCCCTCGTGGTCTCCAACCACGGCGGACGCCAACTCGACGGCGCCCTCCCGGCCCTGGCCGCCCTGCCCGACGTGGTGGACGCGGTGCCGCCGGACCTCCCGGTCCTGCTCGACGGCGGCGTGCGCAGCGGCACCGACATCGCGATCGCCCTCGCCCTCGGTGCCCGCGCCGTCCTGGTCGGCCGCCCGGTGTTCTGGGGCCTCGCCACCGAGGGCGAGGCCGGCGTGCGCCGGGTGCTCGGTCTGCTGCGCGAGGAACTCGACCACACCATGGCCCTGTTGGGCCGCCCCCGGCTCGCCGACCTGGACCGCACCGCGCTCGCCCGCTGGCCCGCCCCTTGGCCCGCCCCGCGGACCGCCCTTCCGATGGAGACCCTCGCATGACCGAGCAGAACACCCCCTTCCCCGGCTGGGACTGGGACGACCCGGACGGCCTCGCCGAGCGCCTGGACGCCTTCAGCGCGAACGTCGCCACCTGCACGAAGCTCGAAGCCGCCCCCGCCGGACCACCCCGCGACCACGCCGGATTCCGCGAACTCGGCCTCACCGGCATCGAGTTCGCCGCCTTCCGGACGGCCCACCCGGAGGGCCTCGGCACCGACCTCGCCACCCTGCGCAGCGCCGACACCACCAGCGAACCCGGCACCCTCTACCGGGTCGACGGCGACCGCTGGTTCACCCAGCTGGACATCGCCCGGCCGCTGCCCTTCGCCGACGCCAGCGTGGACTGGGTGTACGCGGAACACCTGATCGAGCACGTCACCCTGCCGGTGGCCGTCCGCTGGCTGCGCGAGGCCCGCCGCGTCCTGCGCCCCGGCGGCGTGCTCCGGCTCACCACCCCCGACCTGGCCCGCTACCTCACCGGCTACGCCACCGGCGACGGCTTCCTGGCCAAGCACCGCCGCCGCCTCACCACCCTCGGCTTCGGCCCGCCGATGCCCGCCCGCCCGGCCTTCCTGGTCAACCAGATCTTCCGCCACTACGGCCACCAGTGGATCTACGACCTGGACGAGCTGCGGCACGTCCTCGGCCTCGCCGGCTTCGAGCCCGGGCAGGTCCGACACTGCGCCTACCGCCAGGGCGCCCGCCCCGACGTCGCCGACCTCGACACGGCCTTCCGCACCGACGAGACCATCTACGTCGAGGCCGACCGCTGACCCGACCCCGTTGACGTCCCCCGCCGCCCTGACCCCCCGCCGCCCGACCGTCCTTCGGACCGAACGGACCCCACCCATGCCCCTGCACCCCCAGGCCGAGGCCCTGCGCGCCCGGCGCGCGAGCACCGGTGCACCCCCGCTCTACACCCTCACCCCCGCCGAGGCCCGCGCCGCCGACCTCGCCGACATCCGCGCCACCGCCGGCCGCCCCGAACCGGTGGCCGCCGTCGAGGAGCACCGCATCCCCGGCCCCGGCGGCGAACTCGCCCTGCGGCTCTACCGGCCCGAACCGGCCGGCCGCCGACTGCCCGCCCTGCTCTACCTGTTCGGCGGCGGCTGGACCCTCGGCTCGCCCGACACCAGCGACGCGATCTGCCGCCGGCTCACCAACGCGGTCGGCTGCGTCACCGCCTCCGTCGGCTACCGCCTCGCCCCCGAACACCCCTTCCCGGCCGCCCTGCACGACTGCCGGGCCGCCCTCCGCCGGCTGGTCGACCACGCGGAGCAACTCGGCATCGACCCCGACCGCCTCGCCGTCGGCGGCGACAGCGCCGGCGGCAACCTCACCGCCGCGCTCACCCTGCTGCTGCGCGACGAGGGCGGCCCGGCGCTGTGCCACCAGCTCCTCGTCTACCCCAACACCGACCACCGCGCCGACACCCCCTCACTGCGCGAACACGACGACCCGCTGCTGTTCAACCGCCGCTCGGTCGCCTGGTACTGGGGCCACTACCTGGCCGACCCGGCCGACGGCGCCCACCCGCACGCCTCCCCGCTGCGCGCCCCGAGCCTGGCCGGCCTGCCGCCCGCCACCGTCATCACCGCCGAGTACGACCCGCTGCGCGACGAGGGCGAACAGTACGCCGAGGCGCTGCGCGCGGCCGGCGTCCCGGTGGACAGCCGCCGCTACCCGGGCGTGCCGCACGGCTTCTTCGCCATGACCGGCGCGCTGGACGCCGCCGCCGAGGCCCAGCAGCACGCCGCGGAGCGCCTGCGCGAGGCCCTGCGGTGACGGCGGCCTCGGCGCAGGCGGAACAGCCTGCCGACCCGTCCGCCGATCGGAACACCGCCCCGCCCGTCGCACCGCTGCGCCTCGGCGACCTGCACGCCTCGCTGGCGGACCCGCTGCTGGACGCGATGACCTTCCTCAACGAGGTCACCACCCGCTACCCCGACGCCGTCTCCTTCGCCCCCGGCCGCCCCTACGAGGGCTTCTTCGAGCCCGAGGACGTCCCCGGGTACCTCGACACCTACCTCGCCCACCTGGCCGCCCGCGGCCTCGACCGGGACGCCGTGCGCACCGCGCTCTTCCAGTACGGCCCCACCAAGGGCGTCATCGGCGACCTGGTCGCCCGCACCCTCGCCAACGACGAGGGCCTGGCCGTCCCGCCCGAGGCCCTGGTGCTCACCGTCGGCGCCCAGGAGGGCATGCTGCTCGTCCTGCGCGCGCTCTGCGCCACGCCCGAGGACGTCCTGCTGGTCAGCTCCCCGTGCTACGTCGGCGTCACCGGCGCCGCCCGGCTGCTCGACCTGACCACCGTCCCGGTCCCCGAGGGCCCGGCCGGCGGCCCCGACCCGGAGGCCGTCCGCGCCGCCACCGCGGCCGTCCGCGCCTCGGGCCGCCGCCCGCGCGCCCTCTACGTCGTCCCGGACTTCGCCAACCCCTCCGGCACCAGCATGCCGGTGGCCGCCCGCACCCGGCTGCTGGAGGTGGCCGCCGAGCAGGGCCTGCTGGTCGTCGAGGACAACCCGTACGGCTTCTTCGCCCGGGACCACGGGGAGCGGCCCACGCTGAAGGCGCTCGACCGCCGCCGCCAGGTCGTCTACCTCGGCTCCTTCGCCAAGACCTGCTTCCCCGGCGCCCGGCTCGGCTACGTCGTCGCCGACCAGGAGGTGGCCGGCCCCGACGGGCGGCGCAGCCTGCTCGCGGACGAGCTGGCCAAGCTGAAGAGCATGACGACGGTCAACACGCCGGCGCTCAGCCAGGCCGTGATCGGCGGGATGCTGCTGCGCCACGACTGCCGGCTGCGCGCCGCCAACGCCCTGGCCACCGCCCACTACGCGGCCGGGATGGACACCCTGCTGCGCGAGCTGGACCGGCACTTCCCGGCCTCCGGACGGCGCCGGCTGGGGGTGTCCTGGAACCGGCCGGAGGGCGGCTTCTTCGCCGTGCTGACGGTGCCGTTCGCCGCCGACGACGCGGCGATGGAGCGCTGCGCCCGGGAGTACGGGGTGCTGTGGACGCCGATGGCGCCGTTCTACCCGGCGGGCGGCGGCGAGCACCGGCTCCGGCTCTCGATCAGTTCGCTGACGCAGGCTCAGATCATCGACGGGGTGGCCAGGTTGGCGTCCTACATCGCCACCCGTACCGCCTGAGCGAGGCAGCCGAGAGAGGGGCCCGGCTCACCAGCCGCCGAAGGCGGCGGCGACCAGGCAGAGCGCGACCAGCACCCGGGTCTCGGTGTGCGAGGAGCGGTGCGAGCGCAGGTGCGGCCGGCCCCGGC
>NZ_JBEOSA010000049.1:0-71079 GCF_040302625.1 Kitasatospora sp. NPDC097643
TCATTACCGAACGACGCCGTCTCCGACGTGAAACGGTCACCCGTCAACTGCATACCGTCACCGGAATCACCGGCAAAACGAATGATCACGCGGTCGAGTCTGCGGATCGGCTTGGCCCGCCTCTTCGCGGCGTCGCCCGGGCCGGAGGGGCCGGCGGGCGCGCTCGGACCGGTGCGCCCGTCACCGTTCCCGGTACGACCCTCGTCGCCGTCCGAGCCGTCCACTGCCTCTGACTGATCGACCTGACTGGTCACTGCGGCGGACCTCCTAGAGGGCACACCACCCGCGGGCGCGGCCCCGTGCCCCGTCCGCTGGTGCACCTCTCGCATCCTATGCGCGGGGGCTCGGTCTCGGACGGAACTCCCGCGTGCGGCGGGAAAACACCGGACCCGCGCGGAAACACCGACCCGCGCCCCTACCGCACACCCGCTACAACGCGCGGCCGCCGGAGATCATTCCGACGGCCGCACGACAACACCCCGGCTACGAGTCGAGGTAGGTGAGCACCGCCAGCACCCGGCGGTGGTCCTCCGGGCTCTGCGCCAGGCCCAGCTTGAGGAAGATGTTGCTGACGTGCTTCTCCACCGCGCCGTCCGAGACCACCAGCTGCTTCGCCACGGCGGCGTTGGTGCGCCCCTCGGCCATCAGCCCCAGCACCTCGCGCTCGCGCGGCGTGAGGTTGGCCAGGACGTCGCCCTTGCGGCTGCGGCTGAGCAGCTGCTGCACCACCTCCGGGTCCAGCGCGGTGCCGCCCTCGGCGACCCGGACCACCGCGTCGGCGAACTCGCGCACCTCGGCGACCCGGTCCTTCAGCAGGTAGCCGACGCCCCGGGTGGAACCGGCCAGCAGTTCGGAGGCGTAACGCTCCTCCACGAACTGTGACAGCACCAGGACGCCCAGCGCCGGGTAGTGGCCGCGCAGCTCGACGCAGGCGCGCAGGCCCTCGTCGGTATGGCTGGGGGGCATCCGCACGTCCGAGACGACGACGTCCGGCAGCGCGTCGGCGGCGGCCAGCTCGTGGATGGTGCGCAGCAGCGCCTCGCCGTCGCCGACGCCCGCCACGACCTCCAGGCCCCGGTCGGTGAGCAGCCGGGTCAGACCCTCCCTCAGCAGTACGGAGTCCTCGGCGATGACGACGCGACGCATGGCGACCTTCCGGCAGGGGTGAACGGACCGGGGTCAGTCTTCCGCAAAGGTGGACCGCCCGCCGGTGGGTTTCCGTACCGGGCGGCCCCCTCGCCTACATGGTGCGGATGGCCACCGAGTCGCAGAGCGCTTCCAGGGCCGCCTTCGCCGGGCAGTCCGGCAGCGGGGCGAGCAGTGCGCGGGCCTCCTCGGCCTGGCGCAAGGTCTCCCGGCGGGCGCGCTCCAGGGCGGGGTGGTGGCGCAGCAGCCGCAGCGCCTCGGCGTGCCGGTCGTCGTCGGCGAGGTCCTGGTCGAGCAGCTCGCGCAGCCGGGTGTCGGCGGGGTCGGCGGGGTCGGCGGGCATCTGGCCCAGCAGCAGGGTGGGCAGGGTGGGCACGCCCTCGCGCAGGTCGGTGCCGGGGGTCTTGCCGGACTCGTGGCCGTCGCTGGCGATGTCGAGCACGTCGTCGGCCAGCTGGAAGGCGATGCCGATCCGCTCGCCGAACTCGCTGAGGGTGTCGATCATCCAGGGCTCGGCGCCGGCGGTGAGCGCGCCCAGCCGGCAGGAGACGGCGATCAGCGAGCCGGTCTTGCCGGCGAGCACGTCGAGGTAGTGCAGCAGCGGGTCGCCGTCCGGGCCGGGGCCGCGGGTCTCCAGGATCTGGCCGGTGACGAGCCGTTCGAAGGCGTCGGCCTGCATCCGGACGGCCTCGGGGCCGAGGTCGGCGAGCACCTGGGAGGCGCGGGAGAAGAGGAAGTCGCCGGTGAGGATGGCCACCGAGTTGTCCCAGCGGGAGTTGGCGCTGGGGGCGCCGCGGCGCACCGGGGCCTCGTCCATGACGTCGTCGTGGTACAGGGTGGCGAGGTGGGTGAGCTCGACGACGACGGCGGCCGGCACCACCCCGGGGGCTCCGGCGTCGCCGAACTGGGCGGCGAGCAGCAGGAGCAGCGGGCGGAAGCGCTTGCCGCCGGCTTCGATGAGGTGACTGGCGGTGATGGTGATGAAGGGGACGTCGCTCTTGACGGCCTCGGCGAGCGCCGCTTCCACCGCGTCCAGTCCGGCCTGGACGTCCCGGGTCAGGTCGCGGTCCTGCACGCTGAGCCCGAAGGGTCCCACGACGGTCACGAAGACCACTCCTCTGTCCCTGGTCGATCTAGCGGCCTGGTCCCTGAGTGCCGCCGCTGGCCATACAGGCAGGGTATCCGGTCACGAGTGGATCACTGCACGGGCGTGCGGATCCTGTCATGATCCGGCCGGAAGCCCTGGTCAGGGCGGCTGTGGGGGCGGTGCGGCGGTGGGGGTGAATTGGTGCGGAAATAAAGGCCGGGCCGGGGCCCGGAATATCCGGGCGCCGGCCCGGCCGGGGCCGGGGCGGGGGTGGAGGCGGGCTTCCGGGGCACGGCCTCCGGGGCGGGCCGCCGGGGCGGCGCCGCCGGGTCAGCGGACGAACAGCGCGGCCTTGGACGCCAGGTCCAGGAAGTACTGCGGCAGCAGGCCGAGACCCAGCGTGACGAGCACCCCGAAGCCGATCGCGGTCGCCGTGAAGGCGCTGGGGATCGCCACCGTCGGACCGCCCGGCTTCGGGTCCGAGAAGAACATCAGCACGATCACCCGGATGTAGAAGAACGCGGCCACCGCCGAGCTCAGCACACCGACGATCACCAGCGGGGTCGCGCCGCCGGCCGCCGCCGCCTGGAACACCGCGAACTTGCCGGTGAACCCGGAGGTCAGCGGGATCCCGGCGAAGGCCAGCAGAAACAGCGCGAACACCGCCGCCACCAGCGGCGAGCGCCGGCCGAGCCCCGCCCAGCTGGACAGGTGGGTCGCCTCGCCCTTGGAGTCGCGCACCAGGGTGACCACGGCGAACGCGCCGAGCGTCACGAAGGAGTACGCGAGCAGGTAGAACAGCACCGAGCCGAGGCCCTGCCGGGTGGTGGCGATGACGCCGGTCAGGATGAACCCGGCGTGCGCGATCGAGGAGTAGGCGAGCAGCCGCTTCACGTCCTGCTGGGTCACCGCGAGGACCGCGCCGACCACCATGGTGAGGATGGCCACCCCCCACATGACCGGCCGCCAGTCCAGCCGCAGGCCGGGGAAGGCCACGTAGAAGAGGCGCAGGAACGCCCCGAAGGCCGCGACCTTGGTGGCGGCCGCCATGAAGCCGGTCACCGGGGTCGGCGCGCCCTGGTACACGTCGGGGGTCCAGGCGTGGAAGGGCACGGCGCCGACCTTGAACAGCAGGCCGACGGCGAGCATCGCGAGGCCGGTCAGCAGCAGCGCGTCGCTCTGGGTGCTGCTCGCCAGGGCCGGGTTCAGCATGGCCTTGCCGGCGATGACGTCCGCGATGTCGCCGAGCTTGACGCTGCCCGCGTAGCCGTACAGCAGGGCGGTGCCGAACAGGAAGAACGCCGAGGCGAAGGCGCCGAGCAGGAAGTACTTGACGGCCGCCTCCTGGGAGAGCAGCCGGCGGCGCCGGGCCAGCGCGCACAGCAGGTAGAGCGGGAGGGAGAAGACCTCCAGCGCCACGAACATGGTCAGCAGGTCGTTGGCGGCGGGGAACAGCAGCATGCCGCCGACCGCGAACATGGTGAGCGGGAAGACCTCGGAGGTGCCGAACCCGGCCCGGATCGCGGCCCGCTCCTGCTCGCCGCCGGGGGTGGCGGAGGCCTGGGCGGCGAACGCGTCGGCGGGCAGGCCGCCGGCCTTGGGCTCCAGCCGGCGCTCCGCGTAGGTGAGCACCGCGACCACGGAGACCAGCAGGATCACGCCCTGGAGGAACAGCGCCGGGCCGTCCATGGCGACCGACTCCATGGCCAGCAGGTCCACCTTGGTGGTGCCGTGGCCCTGCGCGGCGAGCACCACCACGGCGACGAAGGAGCCGATCAGCCCGGCCAGGGCGAGCGTCACCTGGGTCCAGTGCCGCAGCCGGCGGGGCACGAAGGCCTCCACCAGGACGCCGGCCACGGCGGCGCCGAACACCACCAGCATCGGGGAGAGCTGGCCGTACTCCAGGTGCGGCGCCGGGATGCTGGGGGTGTTGCCGCCCGCGGCGGCGAGCAGGCCGGTGGTGCTCACTTGTGCTCACCTCCTGAGGTGGCGGCGGCCGGGTGGGCCGGCGCCGGGTCGGTCTCGTGGATCTGCGAGAGCGTCGCGTTCACCGAGGGGTTGACCAGGTCGGTGAGCGGCTTGGGGTAGACGCCGAGCAGGATGGTCAGCGCCACCAGCGGGGCGACGACGGCGAGTTCGCGGGCCTTGAGGTCGGGCATCCCGCCCACCCCGGCCTTCACCGGGCCGGTCATGGTGCGCTGGTACAGCAGCAGCGCGTACAGCGCGGCCAGCACGATGCCGAAGGTGGCGATGATGCCGATCGCCGGGTAGCGGGTGAACGTGCCCACCAGCACCAGGAACTCGCTGACGAACGGGGCGAGCCCGGGCAGCGACAGGGTGGCCAGGCCGCCGATCAGGAAGGTCCCGGCGAGTACCGGGGCGACCTTCTGCACGCCGCCGTAGTCGGCGATCAGGCGCGAGCCGCGGCGGGAGATCAGGAAGCCGGCGACCAGCATCCACGCGGCGGTGGAGATGCCGTGGTTGACCATGT
This sequence comes from Kitasatospora sp. NPDC097643, assembly GCF_040302625.1. Lineage (NCBI taxonomy): Bacteria > Bacillati > Actinomycetota > Actinomycetes > Kitasatosporales > Streptomycetaceae > Kitasatospora > Kitasatospora sp. NPDC097643. The sequence continues at coordinate 4,725 of NZ_JBEOSA010000049.1, forward strand.
AGAGGGTGGCGCCGCTCTGGCCCTGGCTGGTCAGCGCGAAGATCCCCATGATGATGAAGCCGAAGTGCGAGATCGAGGCGTAGGCGACCAGGCGCTTGATGTCCTTCTGGCCGACGGCCAGCAGCGCGCCGTAGACGATCCCGATCAGCGAGAGGACCAGGATCGCGGGGGCGAAGGTCTTCGAGGCGTCCGGGAACAGGCCCAGGCAGAAGCGCAGCATCGCGAAGGTGCCGACCTTGTCGACCACGGCGGTGATCAGCACCGCGGTGCCGGCGGTGGCCTCGCCCATCGCGTTCGGCAGCCAGGTGTGCAGCGGCCACAGCGGGGCCTTCACCGCGAAGGCGAAGAAGAAGCCCAGGAACAGCGCGTTCTCGGCGGTGCCGGAGAACTGGAGCTTGCCGTCGGCGATCGCCGTGCTCAGGGTCGGCAGGTCGAAGGTGGCGAAGCCCTGGTCCTGCGCGATCACGTACAGGCCGATCACGGCGGCCAGCATGACCAGGCCGCCGAGCAGGTTGTAGAGCAGGAACTTGACGGCCGCGTAGGAGCGCTGGCGGGCCGACTCGGGGCCGCCGGCCCGGTCGCCGAAGCCGCCGATCAGGAAGTACATCGGGATCAGCATGGCTTCGAAGAACACGTAGAACACGAAGACGTCGGTGGCATAGAAGGAGACGATCACCATCGCCTCCACCGCCAGGATCAGGGCGAAGAAGCCCTGGGTGCGCCGCCTGCCCTCAAAAGTGTCGGGGGCGAACGTGCCGTCGGGCCCGGCTGGTGCCGGGTCGGCGTCGTGCCAGGAGGCGAGCATCACCACCGGCACCAGGACGGCGGTGAGCAGGGCGAGGACGGCGCCGATGCCGTCCACGCCGAGCGCGAAGGTGATGCCGAAGGAGCGGATCCAGCTGTACGACTCGGTCAGCTGGTAGCGGGCGCCGTGCGGGTCGAACCGGACGGCCACCACGGCGGCCAGCACCAGGGTGACGGCCGAGACGCCGAGGGCGACGGCCTTGGTGGTCGAGCGCCGGCGCTCGGTGGACCCGGCGGGCAGCGCGGCGGTCAGCACCGCGCCGGCCGCCGGGACGGCGCAGGTGACGGTGAGCAGGATGCTCATGCTCCCACCTCGCTTCGCTCGGCAGGGGCATTCGCCCACGCGCGCCTTTCGATGATTCGCTCGCTTCGCTCGCTCATGCGGCACCTCCCCGGTTTGAATTAGGACGAGTCATCACACGGACCTCATCAGGAGAGTCGTGGCGACCAGCACCAGCGTGCCGCCGAACATGGAGAGCGCGTACGAGCGGACGTTGCCGTTCTGGAGCCGCCGCAGCCGGCTGGAGAGCCCGCCGATGGTGGCGGCCAGGCCGTTGACGAAGCCGTCCAGGCCGCGGCTGTCGAAGTAGACCAGCGTGGCGGTGAGCGCCGAGCCGGGCCGGACCAGGACGGCGTGGTTGAAGTCGTCCTGGAGCAGGTCGCGGCGGGCCGCCCGGGTGAGCGGGGAGCCGACCGGCGGCACCACCGGGACGGCGGAGCGCCCGTACATCAGGTACGAGACGCCGACGCCGACCAGCATGCAGATGGTGGTCAGCACGGTGACCACCATCGGGGTCAGCGGCGAGTCGCCCTCCTGGTAGCCGGTGACCGGCTCCAGCCAGGTCAGGAAGGAGTCGTTGTAGGCGAACAGCCCGCCCGCGAAGACGGAGCCGAAGGCCAGTAGGACCATCGGGAGCGTCATGGTCCGCGGCGACTCGTGCGGGTGCGGGGCGTTGCCGTCCTCGTCGGTCTGCCAGCGCTTCTCGCCGAAGAAGGTCAGCAGCATCACCCGGGTCATGTAGAACGCGGTGACCGCGGCGCCGACCAGCGTGCACAGGCCGAGGATCCAGCCCTCGGTGCCGCCCTTGGCGAAGGCCGCCTCGATGATCTTGTCCTTGGAGAAGAAGCCGGACAGCCCGGGGAAGCCGATGATCGCCAGGTAGCCGAGGCCGAAGGTGACGAAGGTGACCGGCATGTACTTACGCAGGCCGCCGTAGTGACGCATGTTCACCTCGTCGTCCATGCCGTGCATGACCGACCCGGCGCCCAGGAACAGCCCGGCCTTGAAGAAGCCGTGCGTCACCAGGTGCATGATCGCGAAGGCGTAGCCGATCGGGCCCAGGCCCGCCGCCAGCACCATGTAGCCGATCTGCGACATCGTCGAACCGGCCAGCGCCTTCTTGATGTCGTCCTTCGCGCAACCGACGATCGCACCGAACAGCAGCGTGACCGCGCCGACCACCACCACGGCGGTCTGCGCGTCCGGCGCCAGGTCGAAGATCGCCGAGGAGCGGGTGATCAGGTAGACGCCGGCGGTCACCATGGTCGCCGCGTGGATCAGCGCCGACACCGGGGTCGGGCCCTCCATCGCGTCGCCGAGCCAGGACTGCAACGGCACCTGCGCCGACTTGCCGCAGGCCGCCAGCAGCAGCATCAGGCCGATCGCCGTCAGCTTGCCCTCGCTCGCCTCGTGCGCCGCGCCGAACACCGGCTGGAAGGCGAACGAGCCGAACTCGGCGAACATCAGCATGATCGCGATCGACAGGCCCAGGTCGCCGACCCGGTTGACGATGAACGCCTTCTTCGCCGCCGTCGCCGCGCTCGGCTTGTGCTGCCAGAAACCGATCAGCAGGTAGGAGGCCAGCCCCACGCCCTCCCAACCGGCGTACAGCAGCAGGTAGTTGTCGGCGACCACCAGCAGCAGCATGGCGGCCAGGAACAGGTTGAGGTACGCGAAGAACCGGCGCCGACGCTCGTCGTGCGCCATGTAGCCCACCGAGTACAGGTGGATCAGCGTGCCGACACCGGTGATCAGCAGGACGAAGGTCATCGACAGCTGGTCCAGCCGGAACGACACGTCGGCCCGGAAGCCGTCCACCTGGATCCAGGTGAACAGGTACTTCGTCAGCGCCCGGTCGTCGGCGGCCCGGCCCAGCATGTCCGAGAACAGCGCCAGGCCGAAGCCGAAGGACAACGCGGCGAGCGCGGTGGCCAGCCAGTGGCCGACCCGGTCCAGGGCCCGACCGCCGAGCAGCAGCAGGGCGGCACCGGCCAACGGAGCCGCCACCAGCAGCGGAATGAGAGAGTTCACCGAAGGCCCTCCGCCTACAGCTTCATCAGGTTGCTGTCGTCGACCGAAGCGGAGTGCCTGGTCCGGAAGATGGAGACGATGATCGCGAGGCCGACCACGACCTCGGCCGCCGCGACCACCATGGTGAAGAACGCGATGATCTGACCGTCCAGGGTGCCGTGCAGCCGGGAGAAGGTCACCAGGGCCAGGTTCGAGGCGTTCAGCATCAACTCGACGCACATGAACAACACGATCGCGTTGCGCCGGATCAGCACGCCGGCGGCGCCGATGGTGAACAACAGGGCCGACAGATACAGGTAGTTGACCGGATTCACTCCACGCCCTCCTCGCCGGCCCCGCCGCTCGCACCGCTCGTGCCGTTCGCGCCGTTCGAACCGTTGGCCGCCCGCACCGGCTCCAGGGTCTTGCGCGGCCCGGCGACCGGCGGCCGCTCGGACGACGCCCGGCCCAGCCAGTCCGCCGTGCTGTTCTCCAACTCGGCCATCCGCCGCAGCATCTCCTGGCTGACGTCCCGGACCTGACCCCGCTCGCGCAGCGTCGCCATCACCGAGTCCTCCGCCACCGTGCCGTCCGGCAACAGCGCCGGCACGTCCACCGCGTTGTGCCGCGCGTACACCCCCGGCGCCGGCAGCGGCGGCACCTGGATGTTGTCCCGCACCCGCTGCTCCGCCAGCTCGCGCTGCGTCTTCGGCGCCTTCACGTGCTCCCGGTGGGTCAGCACCATCGCACCGATCGCCGCGGTGATCAGCAGCGCGCCGGTCACCTCGAACGCCCACACGTACCGGGTGAAGATCAGCCGGGCCAGACCCGGCACATTGCCCTCCGCGTTCGCCTCCGCCAGGCCGGTAAAGTGGCTCAGCTTCGCGTTCGCGATCCCGGCGATCAGCAGCACCCCGAAGCCCAGCCCGCACAGCACCGCGGCGAACCGCTGGCCCTTCAGCTGCTCCTTCAAGGAGTCCTCGCTGGTCACACCGACCAGCATCACCACGAACAGGAACAGCATCATGATCGCGCCGGTGTAGACGACGATCTGCACCACGCCCAGGAACACCGCGCCCTCGGCCATGTAACAGACCGCCAGCGCCATCATCGTCGCCGCCAGGCAGAGCGCGCTGTGCACGGCCTTGCGCATCAGCACCATGCCCAGCGCGCCGCCCACCGCGATCACCGCGAGCACCCAGAACTGCACGGCCTCCCCGGTGGAGGTCGCCCCGGCCACGGCGGCCAGTTTCCAGCTGTTCACGGCCGCACCTCCGGCTCCCGGTCGGTGCGCTCCTGCTGGACCGTCCCCGGCGCCGCCGAGGTGATCTCGTCCCGGTAGTACGCACCCTCGTCGGTGCCCGGGAAGATCGCGTGCGGGGTGTCGACCATGCCCTCGGACAGGCCCACCAGCAACTGCTCCTTGGTGAAGATCAGGTCCTTGCGCGAGGAGTCCGCCAGCTCGTACTCGTTCGTCATGGTCAACGCGCGGGTCGGGCACGCCTCCACGCACAGCCCGCACAGGATGCAGCGGGCGTAGTTGATCTGATACACCGCGCCGTACCGCTCACCGGGCGAGTAACGCTCCTCGTCCCGGTTGTCCCCGCCCTCCACGTAGATCGCGTCGGCCGGGCACGCCCACGCGCACAACTCGCAGCCCACGCACTTCTCCAGGCCGTCCCGGTAACGGTTCAGCTGGTGACGGCCGTGGAAACGCGGCGCGGTCGGCTTCTTCTGCTCCGGATACTGCTCGGTCAGCCGCTTCTTGAACATGGCCTTGAAGGTCACGCCGAAGCCGGCGGCCGGGCCCAGGACCGACGGCCGCTCGGGCCGCTCCGCCCCGCCGGGCCGGTCCGTCTGATCGGACGACATCTCGGTTCAGCTCCCTTCGGAGTGATCGGCCCCGTTCAGGGCGTCCTGCAGTTGCTTCGGGGCCCGGCTGCGCCGACGGGGCACCGGCGGCAACACCTGACCGGGCAGCGGCGGCACCGGATAACCGCCCGCCAACGGATCGAACTCGCCGCCGTTCACCGGCCCGTCGTTGAATGTCACAGCGGGCTCCGGACCCTTCCGCAGGAAGTCCCGCAGCAGCACCAGCAACAACAGCACCCCCACCGGGGCACCCACGTACAGCACCACCTCGCCGAAGCCGTACCCCTCGTTGCGCAGCGCCCGCACACTCGCGATCAGCACCAGCCACACCAACGAGACCGGGATCAGCACCTTCCAGCCCAGCTTCATGAACTGGTCGTAGCGGAACCGCGGCAGCGTCCCGCGCAACCAGATGAAGAAGAACAGCAGCAACTGGATCTTCAGGACGATCCACAGCATCGGCCACCAGCCGTGGTTCGCGCCCTCCCAGAACGTGGACACCGGCCACGGCGCCCGCCAGCCGCCCAGGAACAACGTCGACGCCACCGCCGACACCGTCACCATGTTCACGTACTCGGCCAGCATGAACATCGCGAACTTCAACGAGGAGTACTCGGTGTTGAAACCCCCGACCAGCTCGCCCTCCGCCTCCGGAAGGTCGAACGGCGCCCGGTTCGTCTCACCGACCATCGCGATGATGTAGACGATGAACGACACCGGCAACAACGCCGCGAACCACGTCGACTGCTGGTGCGCCACGATCTCCGACGTCGACATCGACCCCGAGTAGATGAACACCGCCGCGAAGGACAGACCCATCGCGATCTCGTAGCTGATCATCTGCGCCGACGACCGCAACCCGCCCAGCAGCGGATACGTCGAACCCGACGACCAACCCGCCAGCACGATCCCGTAGATGCCCACCGAAGCCGTCGCCAGGATGTACAGCAGCGCCACCGGGAAGTCCGTCAACTGCATCGCCGTCCGGGTGCCGAAGATCGACACCTCGTTGTCGGCCGGACCGAACGGGATCACCGCGAAGGCCATGAACGCCGGAATCGCGCAGACGATCGGAGCCAGGACGTAGACCACCTTGTCCGAGCCCTTGACCACCAGGTCTTCCTTCAGCGCCAGCTTCACGCCGTCCGCCAGCGACTGCAACAACCCCCACGGGCCGTGCCGGTTCGGCCCGATGCGCAACTGCATCCAGGCCACCACCTTGCGCTCCCAGACGATCGCCACCAGCACCGTCAGCACCAGGAAGGCGAAACAGAACACCGCCTTCAGCAGCACCAGCCACCACGGGTCCTGGCCGAAGAACTGCAACGTCTCGTACGGCTGCGGAGTCATCGGACCTCCCCCTCACTGCCCGCGTCCTCACGGCCCGCACCCGCACCGGCCGGATCCCCGGCAACCGCCGCGGCCCCGTCCCGGACGGCCGGCTCCGCACCGGCGGCCGCCACCGTCACCAGATGGCCCACCGTCGTACCGAGCGCGCGCTGCGCGCCACCCGGCGTCGAGTTCAACGGAACCCACACCGTCCGGTCCGGCATCCCCTCGACCACCTCCAGCGGCAACGTCACCGACCCCGCCGGGCCGGTCAACCGCACCAGGCCACCCGCCTCGGCCCCGATCTCCCGCGCCGTCGTCGCCGCCAACCGGGCCACCGCCCGGTGCCTCGTCCCCGCCAAGTGCGGATCGCCCTCCTGCAAGGAACCGTTGTCCAGCAGCAGCCGCCAACCCGCCAACACCGCCTGACCGGTGGCCGGCCGCGGCAACAGACCCGGATGCGCCGCCGGATCCGCCGCACGGTCACCCGCCCACGGCTCGAACCTGTCCAGCTCCAGCCGCGCCGCCCGGACATCCGGCAAACCCAGCCGGTGCCCCATCGCGTCCGCCAGCATCGACAACACCCGGACATCCGCATACAGATGACGGCCCATCAACTGATCCGGCTTGAGCGCGGCCTCGAACATCCGCACCCGGCCCTCCCAGTCCAGGAAGGTGCCCGCCTTCTCCGCCACCGCCGCCACCGGCAACACCACGTCCGCACGCGCCGTCACCGCCGAAGGCCGCAACTCCAGCGACACCACGAACGGCACCGCCGCCAAGGCCTCGTCCGCCAACGCCGGATCCGGCAGATCGTCCGGATCCACCCCGCCCACCAGCAACGCGTCCAGATCGCCCCGCGCCGCCGCCGCCAACATCTGATCGGTGTCCCGGCCCGGCCGCGCCGGCAACTCCGGCACCCCCCACACCGCCGCCGCCTGCGCCCGCGCCACCGGAGCCGCCACCGGACGGCCACCCGGCAACAGACCCGGCAGCACACCCGCCTCCACCGCGCCCCGCTCCCCCGCCCGGCGCGGCACCCACGCCAACCGGGCACCCGTCGCGTGCGCCAACCGCAACACCGCCGTCAACGCACCCGGCGCCGCCGCCAGCCGCTCGCCCACCAGGATCACCGCACCCGGCGACCGCAACAGCTCCGCCGCCCGGCCCGCCTCGTCGTTCAACGGCTCGTCCGCCGCCAACGCCGCGAACCACTCCGCCTCCGTCCCCGGAGCCGCCGGCAACAACGCCCCCCGCAGCTTCGCCAGGCCCCGCGACGCGAACGCCGCCACCGAGAACACCCGCAAACCACGGGCCCGGCCCGCCTTGCGCAACCGCAGGAAGACGATCGGCGCCTCCTCCTCCGGCTCCAGACCCGCCAGCAACACCGCCGGCGCGCCCTCCAACTCCTCGTAGGACACCCCGGAGCCGTCCACGTCCACCCCGCGCCCGGCCACCGCCGCCGCCAGGAAGTCCGCCTCCTCACCACTGTGCGCCCGGGCCCGGAAATCCACGTCGTTGGTGCCCAGCACCACCCGCGCGAACTTCGCGTAGCCGTACGCGTCCTCCACCGTCACCCGGCCACCGGTCAACACCCCCGCCCGGACCCCGCGCAGACCCTGCGCCGCCCGGGCCAGCGCCTCCGGCCACGACGCCGGCACCAGCTCGCCGTCCACCCGCACCAGCGGCGTGGTCAGCCGGTCCCGCTGCTGCGCGTACCGGAACGCGAACCGGCCCTTGTCGCAGTTCCACTCCTCGTTCACCGCCGGATCCTCGCCCGCCAGCCGGCGCAGCACCTTGCCCCGGCGGTGGTCCGTGCGCTGCGCGCAACCCGCCGAACAGTGCTCGCACACACTCGGCGAGGACACCAGGTCGAACGGACGCGAGCGGAAACGATAAGCCGCCGACGTCAACGCGCCCACCGGGCAGATCTGGATCGTGTTCCCCGAGAAGTACGACTCGAAGTCGTCCCCCTCACCGGTACCGACCTGCTGGAGCGCCCCGCGCTCCACCAGATCGATGAACGGATCCCCGGCGATCTGCTGCGAGAACCGGGTGCAGCGCGCACACAGCACACAGCGCTCCCGGTCCAGCAACACCTGGCTGCTGATCGGCACCGGCTTCGGGTAGGTGCGCTTCACCCCCTCGAACCGGGACTGCGCGTCACCCGTCGACATCGCCTGGTTCTGCAACGGGCACTCGCCGCCCTTGTCGCACACCGGGCAGTCCAGCGGATGGTTGATCAGCAGCAGCTCCATCACGCCGCGCTGCGCCTTCTCCGCCACCGGCGAACTCAGCTGGGTGCGCACCACCATGCCCTCCGCCACCGGAATGGTGCAGGAGGCGACCGGCTTGCGCTGACCCTCGATCTCGACGATGCACTGCCGGCAGGCACCGGCCGGATCCAGCAGCGGATGGTCGCAGAAGCGCGGGATCTGGGTGCCGATCGTCTCGGCGGCCCGGATCACCAACGTCCCCTTGGGGACCTGCACTTCGACGCCGTCGATGGTGAGCGTGACCAGTTCGACCGGGGCCTTGGCGGCAGTTGGCTCTGTGATCGTCACGCGTGCACCTCCCTCTCGGTGGCGGACTGGTGGCCGGGGCGGGGGCCGTCGGCCCAGACGGTGGAGGCGGCCGGGTCGAACGGGCAGCGGCGCTCGGCCAGGTGCTGCTCGTACTCGGCCCGGAAGTGCTGGAGCGAGGAGACGATCGGACTCGCCGCGCCGTCGCCCAGCGCACAGAACGACTTGCCGTTGATGTTGTCGGCGATGTCGAGGAGCTTCTCCAGATCGCCCTCGACGCCCTCACCGGCCTCGATCCGCCGGAGCAGCTGGACCAGCCAGTACGTGCCCTCGCGGCACGGCGTGCACTTGCCGCAGGACTCGTGGGCGTAGAACTCGGTCCAGCGGGTGACCGCCCGCACCACGCAGGTGGTCTCGTCGAAGACCTGAAGCGCCTTGGTGCCGAGCATCGACCCGGCCGCGCCGACCCCCTCGTAGTCCAGCGGGACGTCCAGGTGCTCGTCGGTGAACATCGGCGTCGACGAACCGCCCGGGGTCCAGAACTTCAGCCGGTGCCCGGCCCGGACACCGCCGCTCATGTCCAGCAGCTGGCGCAGCGTGATGCCCAGCGGCGCCTCGTACTGGCCGGGGTTGGTGACGTGGCCGGACAGCGAGTACAGCGTGAAGCCCGGGGACTTCTCGGTGCCCAGGCCCTTGAACCACTCCTTGCCGCGGGCCAGGATCGGCGGCACCGAGGCGATCGACTCGACGTTGTTGACCACCGTCGGGCAGGCGTACAGGCCGGCGATCGCCGGGAACGGCGGCCGCAGCCTCGGCTGGCCGCGGCGGCCCTCCAGGGAGTCCAGCAGCGCCGTCTCCTCACCGCAGATGTAGGCGCCGGCGCCGGCGTGCACGGTGATGTCCAGGTCCACGCCCGAGCCGAGGATGTTCCGGCCCAGCAGCCCCGCCCCGTACGCCTCGGCGACCGCCGCGTGCAGGCGGCGCAGCACCGGGACGACCTCGCCGCGCAGGTAGACGAAGGCGTGGTCGCAGCGGATCGCGTAGGAGGCGATGATCATGCCCTCGATGAGGGAGTGCGGGTTGGCGAACAGCAGCGGGATGTCCTTGCACGTGCCCGGCTCGGACTCGTCCGCGTTCACCACCAGGTAGTGCGGCTTACCGTCGTTCTGCGGGATGAACTGCCACTTCATCCCGGTGGGGAAGCCCGCGCCGCCTCGGCCGCGCAGGCCGGCGTCCTTGACCAGGGCGATCACGTCGTCCGGGGGCATCGCGAGGGCCGCCTTCAGGCCCTCGTAGCCGTGGTGGCGGCGGTAGGTGGCGAGCGTCCAGGGGCGGCTGTCGTCCCAGGAGGCGGACAGCACGGGGGTGAGCAGCTTCTCGGCCGGCTCGGCGGAGGTCATCACGCTTCGGTCCCTTCCTGGCCGGGCCGCTCCTCGTGACCGGGCCGCTGCTCGTGGCGGAGCCGCTCCTCGTGGCGGGGCGCGACGACCTTGCTGGCGGCGCCGGTGCCGGGCAGCACCTCGCCGCGGGCCAGCCGCAGCCCCGCCAGCGAGGGCGCGCCGCCGGCGCCGGACTCGTCGTTGGCGCCCGGGCGCTCGTCGGGGAAGCCGGCCAGGATCCGGGCGGTCTCCTTGAAGCCGCAGAGCCGGGCGCCCCGGGTCGGGCGGACCTCCCGGCCCGCGCGCAGGTCGTCGACCAGCCGCTTCGCGCTCTCCGGGGTCTGGTCGTCGAAGAACTCCCAGTTGACCATCACCACGGGCGCGTAGTCGCAGGCCGCGTTGCACTCGATGTGCTCGATCGAGATCGCACCGTCCTCGGTGGTCTCGTTGTTGCCGATGCCCAGGTGCTGCTGGAGCTCCGCGAAGATCTGGTCGCCGCCGAGCACCGCGCACAGCGTGTTGGTGCACACCCCGACGTGGTACGTCCCGGCCGGGCGGCGCCGGTACATGGTGTAGAAGGTGGCGACCGCGGTGACCTCGGCGGTGGTCAGGTCCAGCTGCTCGGCGCAGAACCGGATGCCGGTCGGGCTGACGAAGCCCTCCTCGGCCTGCACCAGGTGCAGCAGCGGCAGCAGCGCCGAACGGGCCACCGGGTAGCGGCCGATCAGCTCCGCGGCGTCGGCCGCCAGCCGGGCGTGCACCTCCTCGGGGTACGGCTTGGCCGGCAGCGCCGGCAGTCCGAGTTCGACATTGGTCACCGGTCCACGCCTCCCATCACCGGGTCGATCCCGGCCACCGCGACGATCACGTCGGCGACCTGGCCGCCCTCGCACATCGCCGCCATCGACTGCAGATTGGTGAACGACGGATCCCGGAAGTGGACCCGGTACGGGCGGGTCCCGCCGTCGCTGACCACGTGCACGCCCAGCTCGCCCTTGGGCGACTCGACCGCCGCGTACGCCTGGCCGGCCGGGACCCGGAAGCCCTCGGTGACCAGCTTGAAGTGGTGGATCAGGGCCTCCATCGAGGTGCCCATGATGGTGCGGATGTGGTCGAGCGAGTTGCCCAGGCCGTCGGGGCCGACGGCGAGTTGGGCGGGCCAGGCGATCTTCTTGTCCGCCACCATGACCGGGCCCGGGCGCAGCCGGTCCAGGCACTGCTCGACGATCCGCAGCGACTGCTTCATCTCCTCCAGGCGGATCAGGAAGCGGCCGTAGGAGTCGGCGGTGTCCGTGGTCGCGACCTCGAAGTCGTAGTTCTCGTAGCCGCAGTACGGGTCGGTCTTGCGCAGGTCGTGCGGCAGGCCGGTGGCGCGCAGGATCGGGCCGGTGGCGCCGAGGGCCAGGCAGCCGGGCAGGTCCAGGAACCCGACGTCGACCAGGCGGGCCTTGAACACCGGGTTGCCGGTGGCGAGTTTGTCGTACTCGTGCATCCGGGAGCGGATCGTCTTCACCGCTTCGCGGATCAGGTCGACGGCGCCGGGCGGCAGGTCCTGGGCGAGGCCGCCGGGGCGCACGTACGCGTGGTTCATCCGCAGGCCGGTGACCAGCTCGAAGGCGTCCAGGATCAGTTCGCGGTCCCGGAAGCCGTAGATCATCAGGGTGGTGGAGCCGATCTCCATGCCGCCGGTGGCCAGGCAGACCAGGTGCGAGGAGATCCGGTTGAGCTCCATCATCATCACGCGGATGACGCTGGCCCGGTCCGGGATGTCGTCGGTGATGCCGAGCAGCTTCTCGACCGCCAGGCAGTACGCGGTCTCGTTGAACAGCGGGGTCAGGTAGTCCATCCGGGTCACGAAGGTGGTGCCCTGGACCCAGCTGCGGAACTCCATGTTCTTCTCGATGCCGGTGTGCAGGTAGCCGATGCCGCAGCGGGCCTCCTTCACCGTCTCGCCGTCGATCTCCAGGATCAGGCGCAACACCCCGTGGGTGGAGGGGTGTTGGGGGCCCATGTTGACGATGATGCGCTCGTCGTCGGCCCGGCCGACCGCCTCGACCACCTCGCCCCAGTCGCCGCCGGTGACCGTGAAGACCCGGCCCTCGGTGGTCTCCCGGGGCTCTGCCTGCTGGGCCTCTTCGTGGTGCTGAGTGTCCATCAGCTGTACGACCTCCGCTGGTCGGGCGCCGGGATCTGGGCGCCCTTGTACTCGACGGGGATGCCGCCGAGCGGGTAGTCCTTGCGCTGCGGGTGGCCCAGCCAGTCGTCCGGCATCATGATCCGGGTGAGCGCCGGGTGGCCGTCGAAGACCAGGCCGAAGAAGTCGTAGACCTCGCGCTCGTGCCAGTCGTTGGTCGGGTAGACGCTCACCACGGACGGGATCCGCGGGTCGGCGTCCGGCGCGGTCACCTCCAGGCGGATCAGCCGGTTGTGGGTGATCGAGCGCAGGTGGTAGACCGCGTGCAGCTCGCGGCCCTGGTCGCCGGGGTAGTGCACGCCGCTCACGCCCAGGCACAGTTCGAAGCGCAGCGCCGGGTCGTCGCGCAGGGTGCGGACGGTGCGCAGGAGGTGCTCGCGGTCGATGTGGAAGGTCAGCTCGCCGCGGTCGACGACGGTCTTCTCGATCACCTCGGCCGGGTCCAGGTGCTGCTCCTCCAGGGCGCCCTCCAGCTCGTCGGCGACCTCGTCGAACCAGCCGCCGTAGGGCCGTTCGCTCGGGCCGGGCAGCACGATCGGGGCTGCCAGACCGCCGAAGCCGGAGGTGTCGCCGCTGCCCTGGGCGCCGAACATGCCCTGGCGGCGGCCGACCACCTCGACCGGGATCTCGCGGACCGGCTGCTCGCGGCGGGTCTCGGGTACCTGCTCGTTCATCGCAGCTGCCCCCGCATCTCGCTGATCGGGGTGGCCTTGAGGGCGAGCGCCTCGCCGAGCTCCTCGGCCCGGCGGCGGTTCACGCCCAGCGGCTCGTGCTGGATCTTGTCGTGCAGCTTCAGGATCGCGTCCATCAGCATCTCCGGGCGGGGCGGGCAGCCGGGCAGGTAGATGTCCACCGGGACGATGTGGTCGACGCCCTGCACGATCGCGTAGTTGTTGAACATCCCGCCGGAGGAGGCGCAGACGCCCATCGAGATGACCCACTTCGGGTTGGCCATCTGGTCGTACACCTGGCGCAGCACCGGGGCCATCTTCTGGCTCACCCGGCCCGCCACGATCATCAGATCGGCCTGCCGGGGGGAGCCCCGGAAGACCTCCATGCCGAACCGGGCCAGGTCGTAGCGGCCGGCCCCGGTGGTCATCATCTCGATCGCGCAGCAGGCCAGACCGAAGGTGGCCGGGAAGAGTGACGCCTTGCGCACCCAGCCGGCGGCCGTCTCCACGGTCGTGAGCAGAAAGCCGCTCGGCAGCTTCTCCTCGATTCCCATCAGATCCCTCTCAATGCCCTCAAGAAGCCCTCAAGTCCTTGGTACGTCCGGCCCGTTCGGGCTTGTCCGCTCGTTCACAAGGGCGGCGGCCACCCCGCGCTCAGTCCCACTCCAGGCCGCCGCGGCGCCAGACGTAGGCGTAGGCGACGAAGACGGTGGCGATGAACAGGAGCATCTCGACCAGTCCGAAGATCCCCAGGGCGTCAAAGGTCACCGCCCACGGGTAAAGGAAGACGATCTCGATGTCGAAGACGATGAAGAGCATCGCCGTCAGGTAGTACTTGATCGGGAACCGACCGCCGCCCACGGGCTGCGGGGTCGGCTCGATGCCGCACTCGTACGCCTCCAACTTGGCCCGGTTGTAGCGCTTGGGGCCGGTGAGTGAGGCCATCACGACGGAGCCGACCGCGAACGCCGCCGCGATGGCACCGAGTACGAGGATCGGCGCGTAGGCATTCATAGCCCCCGCTCCCTCCGTCCAGTCGTCCTTGACTGCAGATCGGAACCGGCGGGTCACGCTGAGGTGAACCCGCGTTCCAGTTCCCTGGATCCACCTCATGTGAGGCAGTTCACAAAGCCTGGAACGAGCGCATCCTATGCCCGGTGGCTTGTGATCTGCGACACGCAGTTCACCGTCATCTTTGTGATCTACGACACCTTGGGAATGGTGGCGAATGTGAACATGCCCAGAGTTGTCAACGCAAAGAAGTCAAATGGTCACAACCAGTCGCATTTACTTGTGAAGCGGCTGGTCAGGGCCGCGCTTCTATATCAACTATGCGTCGCCCGGGGCAAATTTCCGGGCGTCATGTTGACGTGTTATAGCGGCTCACCCTGAGGGGTGGCGGGGGTGCGAACGCGCGCTTGACCCTTCGTTCACAAGCGCGCGAACTCGTGTGTGGGGTGGGGTTCCCTCCCCCTCCCCCACCCCTCCCGCCCGCCGCCCGCCGCCCGCCGCCCGCCGCCCGCCGCCCGCGCCACTGTCTCCCCGCGCTGGGCCGGGATCCCAGCCCAGCGCGGGGGCTGGCGCTCGTCCGCAGCCCTGGGGGTCAGCCTCTCCTCTCCTGGCCCAGCCTTCTTGCGGGCAGGCCCTCCTCCTGTGTCGCCCCTCTTCGGTCCTCGCGCCGGGGCGGCCTCCGCCTCCGTCTACGCCCCCAGCTCCCTGCCGGGCCTGGCCTTCCTCTCCGCCTCCTTCCTCCCTGGCTCCCCGCTTCTCCCTGGCAGCTGGCCGGCTACCGGTTACCGGCCGCCTGCTCCCAGACCCAGGCCGCGATGCCCACCCGGTTTCGGGCACCGAGCTTGCGCTGGACGTTGGCGAGGTGGTTCTTCACCGTCCCTGGTGAGATGAACAGCCCGGCGCCGATCTCGGCATTGGTCGCGCCGTCGGCCACCAGCTCAGCGATCTCCCTTTCTCTCGCGGTCAATTCCTCCACGGGGCCGGCTATCAGCGGGACTGCCGCAGCCGGTCCGGCACCGGGCCCCGGCCGCCGGTCCTCCGCGCTATCCGTCATGTGCCGCAGAAGGCGAACGGTGACCTGCGGGCTGATCAGCGCATCCCCGGCCATCGCCGCCCGAACCGCCTCGATCAACAACACCGGCCCAGACCGCTTCAGCAGAAACCCGGCCGCACCGTGCCGCAAGGCCGTATGCACGTACTCGTCCAGATCGAAGGTGGTCACCACGATCACCTTGCACTGGCCGGCCAGCTGCCGGGTAACCTCCAGGCCGTCGAGCTTCGGCATCCGGATGTCCGCCAGCACCACGTCCGGCCGCAGCCGTTTCGCCTCCTCCACCGCTGCGGCGCCGTCCGCCGCCTCGGCCACCACCGTCATGTCCGGCTGGGCGTCCAGGATCATCCGGAACGCGCTGCGGACATCCGCCTGGTCGTCCGCCACCAGGATCCGAACCGGTCCCTTGCCGCCGCTCATGTCTGCCTCTCCTCTGCGCTGAGCCCCACGGGCCTCTGGCGCTTCTCCCGCTTCGACTGCGCGCCCTCCAGGGGAAGCGCCGCGGTCACCCGCCAGGCCTCCCGCTCATGGGCCCCGGCGTCGAACGAACCACCCAAGGCCTCCACCCTGGCCGCCAGCCCCGATAGCCCGCTGCCTCCACCTCGCCTCGCCCTCCCACCCGCACCGGACGGGGGGACGTCGTTGGTCACGGTCAGCTCCAGCCACCCGCCGGTACGGCGGGCACGCACCTCGACCGCCCCGGCGCCCGGCGCGTGCCGCCGCACATTGGTCAGCGCCTCGACGACGATCCGGTGGACCGTGCCCTCCACCTCTCGGGGGACCGGCCCCTCCGGCAACTCCAGTCGGACCTCGGCACCGCCCGAGGTGGTGAACCGCTCCGCCACCTCGGCGAGTTCTGCCAGCCCCGGCTGCGGACCGCGCTCCCCCGCCTCCTCCGTGCGCAGCAGCTGTACCGTCCGGTCCAGGGAGGCGAGGGCCCGCTGCCCGGCCTGCTCTATCCGCTCGAACATCTCGACGGCCCGGGCCGGGTCGGCCGCTGCCAGGTAGGCCCCGGCCTGGGCCTGGGCGACCATGCCGCTCACGTCGTGTGCCACGAAGTCGTGGAGGTCGTGGGCCAGTTCGAGGCGCTGTGCACGCCTGGCCTCGGCGACCGCGCGGCGCCGGCCCTCGTCCAGCCCCCTCAGGTAGAGCCCGACCAGGACGGCCGGCAGGGCCAGCATCGATCCGAACCCGAACAGGGTGATCACGTCGGTGGGCCCGGCGATCGCCTCGAAGCGGGACGGCCACAGGGCGACCGCGCCGCAGGCCGTCCAGACCGCGACCGCACACCGTGGGCCGTCCTCGGCGCGCAGTGCGAGGACCACCGCCAGCAGCAGGGCGGCCAGTTCGGCCAGGCCGAGCAGCCCGGGCCACCGGTCCGACTCCGCCCAGCGGCCGGCGAACCAGATGCCGACCGTGACCGCCGCGGACATCGCCCCGGCGGCCCCCGTCATGGCCGCCGCTCCGTAGCGCCGGCGCGCCACCCAGAGCGGCAGCAGCACGGCCGGGACGACCAGCGCCAGGAACTGACTCATCGCCATCGCCTCCCTTCGACTTCCGTCACATTACGACGCGTCACGGATGTGCCGCCTGTGCCGATCGGCATATTTCACAGGCCTGTTGAGCTGCGAGGACAGCCCGATCGGCATCTGCCGCCGACGCGGCCGAGGGGCCAGGCTTGGGCCTCGAAGCGGTCGGGGAGTCCGGCCGCGAAGGGAGTCGAGCACCATGTCGAAGATCATGATCAATGCCCACACCGCCGACCGTCCGGGCGGCTCGATCAGGCGGGTCGTGCCGTCGGCGCCGCGCTGGGCCGAGTTCGCCGCCAGGGCGACCGTCTGGACCACCGTGCCCTCGGGCCTGTGGCGGATCGCGTTCGGCTTCGGCGTCCCGGTCGGCTTCAGCGGCGCCACGGCGGCGCGGTACGCCGAGCACCAGCCGGGCTGGGGGACGGTCTACGTCGTGGTGCTGAGCGCCCTGGCCGAGACCTTGGCCTTCCTCACCCTCGGCCTGGTACGGCCTTGGGGGCAAGTCGTTCCGCGGTGGATCCCGCTGATCGGCGGCCGGGCGGTCCGTCCGCTGGCCGCGATCGTTCCGGCCGCGTTGGGCTCGGCGGTCCTGACCGTGCTGGGCATATCCGCCCTGGTCGGTGGGTGGAGCGGCAACATGGCGGACCCGGATTCGCCGCACGGTTTCGCCGCTCTGGTGATGACCCTCGCCTACCTCCCGCTGGTGGCCTGGGGTCCGCTGCTCGGGGCGGTCACCGTCGACTACGCGCGCCGGACGCTGGGGCGCGGGTGACCACGGCCGCGGGTCACACCGGGACGGGTTCGGCCTCCGGCTCGACCGTCCCGCCCCGGTGCGGCTCTGGGGCGGTGCGCCGGCCCCACTCGGTCGCGGCCAGGACGAGAGCTCCGCCGACCACGGCGAGCAGGCCCATCCGGTTCCCGGCGATGGTGATCCCGAAGACGGCGGCCCACAGCGGCTCGGTGCCGAGCAGCAGGCTTACCCGGGACGGGGACGTGGCCCGGACGGCCCACATCTGAACGAAGAAGGCGAACAGCGTGCAGAACAGGGACAGATGCAACAGCCAGGCCCATTGGGCCGGCCCGTACGCGGCGGCGACGGCCCACGGCGACGGCCCTACGGCGGGCGCGACGGCCGCGAAGACCGCGGTGGCAACGGCGAGTTGGACCCAGGTGACGGCCAGTGTGTCGGCATCGCGGACGGCCCGGAGGCGGGCCGTGGCGAGGACGTACGCCGAGCGGACCAGGGCGGCGCCCAGCACCAGGAGATCGCCGAGGGCGGGTGGGCGCAGCCCGCCGTCCACGGTGAGGAGTGCGACGCCGAGCACGGCGAGCCCGGCGGCCGCGAGGAAGGCGCGCGGTGGCGCCGTCCTGCTGAGGGCGCTCTCGCCGAGCGGCGTGAGCACCATGGCAAGGCTGATGATCAGTCCGGCGTTGGTGGCGGAGGTGTGGACGGCGCCGTAGGTCTCCAGCAGGAAGATGCCGCTGAGCGCCAGTCCGAGCGCGGCTCCGCCCAGCCACTCGGCGCGGCTGAGCCTTCGCAGGGCCCGCCATGCGACTGCCCCGAGGAGCGGCAGCACCAGCCCGAACCGCAGGACGAGCATCGCCACCACCGTCCCGGGTTCGGCCACTTGCTGGACGGCGAGGAAGCTCGACCCCCACACCACCGCTACGAGCAGGACCGGCAGGTCACGAAGGACCGGAGAGGACGAGGACATGAACGGGGTGGCACGCACGGGTTGGATCCCTCCGAGCGAACGGAACCGGCGGGCGCGAGTACCGTACGGCGTCGGACGGACCCAGGAGCCGAGCGGAGGGCTCGGCGGTGAACGGGGCGGGGCGTGGATCAAGGGTGCGCCATCTTCGCGCACCGGGCCGCGCGCCATCAACGCCGTTTCCGGGCCCGGGTGGGTCAGGCGGCGAGCAGACCGTTCGCGGCGGCGATCTCCTCGATGTCGGCCGGGGTCCCGGACATGATGGCGCGGACGTGTTCGGTGACGAGCTCGACCGGCCAGTTCCACCAGGCCGCGCGGAGCAGCCGTTCGATGTCGGTGTCGTCGAAGCGGCGGCGGATCGGTCGGGCGGGGTTGCCGCCGACGACGGTGTAGGGCTGGACGTCGGCGGTGACCATCGCGCCGGCCGCGATGATCGCGCCGTCGCCGATGCGGACGCCGGGCAGGACAGTGGCGCCGAAGCCGCACCAGACGTCGTTGCCGATCACGGTGTCGCCTCGGCTGGGCATGCCGGTGACGATGTCGAGGGTCTGCTCGGTCCAGGCGCCGCCGAACATCGCGAAGGGGAAGGTGGAGACGCCGATGGTCGGGTGGGCGGCGCCGGCCATCAGGAAGCGGGTTCCGGTGGCGATCGCGCAGTACTTGCCGATCACCAGCCGCTCGGGCCCGTAGGCGTAGAGGACGTTGCGGTCCTGGAAGCGGGTGGCCCCGTCGGGGTCGTCGAAGTACGTGTACTCGCCGACCTCGATCCTCGGGTCGGTGACGAGCGGGCGCAGCAGGACCACCCGGTCGTGGCCGGGAAGCGGGTGGAGGGCGGTGGGGTCGGGGATGGCGCTGGCGGGCATGCAGGCTCCTCTCGTAATGCGACATGAGTCGCATTACGATGAGCATGGCACGGCTGCCGGCGCAGCAGCAAGCCTTAACGCGACAGGAGTCGACTTTGAGCAAGACAACCCACCCCGAGACCCCCAACCCTCCTGAGGACCCGAAGCCCCTCAACGCCGAGGAGCCCGCCAACCCCCGCCCGCGGCAGCCCGGGACGCCGACGCCACGGCCCGGCGGTCGCAGCGCCCGGGTCCGGGCGGACGTCGTCGCCGCCACGCTCGCCGAGGTCACCGAAAAGGGGTACGACGGCCTCACCGCCGAGGCGGTCGCCACCCGCTCCGGCGTCCACAAGGCGACGCTCTACCGGCGGTGGGGCGGGGTGGACGGCCTGGTGGCCGACGCCCTCACCGCCTCCGCCGACCAGCCCTGGCCCCTGCCCGACACCGGGGACCTCGGCGAGGACCTCCGCCTGATCACCCACGAGGTGTTCGCCGTCTTCACCGACCCGGAGCTGGGCCCCACCCCCACCGCGCTGATCACCGCCGCTCAGCGGTCCGACGTCGGCGCGGCCGCCCTGCGGGACTTCTTCACGGCCAGGCACCGCCAGGCCGCCGAGGTCGCCGAACGCGCCATCGCCCGCGGCGAGTTGCCCGCCGGAACGGACGGCGCCGAGATGGTCCGGGCCGCCACCGCGCCGCTCTACTACCGACTGTTTGTCACCGGCGAGCCGCTGGACGCCTCCGCCGCCGAGCGCGCCGCCGACACCGCCGCCCTGGCTGCCCGCGCCGGACTGTTCACACTCCCGCCGGACACCGCCGCCACCCCCGACACCGACACCGACACCAGCCACGCCGACAGCCACGCCCCCGGCATCACCAACGACCTCCCGACCCCCTGACCCCGCAGCCCGCCCCGCCGGCCCCGGGCCCGATCCCCCGCCACCCCAACTCCCGCCCCCACCCACCGCCTCAGCGCTCAACCGCCGGAACCCGAACCACGCCGCCCCCTACCGGATCGCCACCCGGCCGTGGATGATGTCGCCATGACAATCATGCCGTCCACCACCCCCCGGAAGGCCCGTCACGTGAAGCGCGCACACTGGTCACTGCTCGCCGTCGCCACCATCCTCCCGCTCGCGGCAACCAGCGGCACCGCCGTCGCGGACACCCCGCCGCCCACGCCCGGCGCCAGTTGCACCTACACACCCGCGGTGCCGGCCGACAACTTCAAGGGCATCCCGGTGTTCGACGCCAAGAAGGCCGCCCAGCCCTACCGCGCGACCCTGCGGACCGGCCAGGGCGCGATCACCTTCGAGGCGTTGACCGACAAGGCTCCCTGCACCACCTTCTCGTTCCGATTCCTCGCCGAGCACGACTACTTCGACCGCAGCCACTGCCACCGCCTCACCACCCAGCGGATCTACGTCCTGCAGTGCGGTGACCCGACCGGGACGGGCAGCGGCGGCCCGGGATACTCCTTCCCGGACGAGAACCTGACCGGTGCCACCTACCCGGCCGGCACGGTGGCCATGGCCAACGCCGGCCCGAACACCAACGGCAGCCAGTTCTTCTTCGCCTGGAAGGACACCAAGCTGTCCCCCGCCTACACCCCGTTCGGCCGGGTCACGGCTGGCCTGGACGTCCTGCAGAAGATCGCCGCGGGCGGTGAGGACGACCAGAACAACCCGGGTGACGGCTTCCCCAACCTGCCGGTGAACATCCGCCACGTGAAGATCAGCACGCGCTGAACCGGCGGTGGCGGCACCCGGCCCGCCACCGCACCGCCCCTACCTGCTGCACCGCGCAATCCCACACCGCACCGTCCCGCACCGCACCGCTCCCGTACGGTGGCAGCACCAACGACACCGCACGGGAGCAGCGCCGCATGGACAGCAGGATCTGGGAGAGCGTCGACCACCTGGTCGCCTGGCTCGACGAGGAGAGCACCCAGTCGCCCCAGGAGGAGCGGCTGCTGCGGATCCTCAAGCTCTCCGAGGAGATCGGCGAGGTCGGCGCGGCGGTGATCGGCGCCACCGGCCAGAACCCGCGCAAGGGCGTGACGCACAGCTGGGAGGACGTCCAGCACGAGCTCTGCGACGTCGTCTTCTCGGCCCTCGTCGCGCTCCGGACGCTCACGCCCGACGCGGCCCGGGTCTTCGCCGATCGCCTCGCCTACGTCGAGCAGCGCTCCGCCGCCTCCCGCCGCCCGAACGACACCCGGGAACGACAGGAGACGGCGGAACAAGAGACGGCGGGGCAGGAGCCGGAATCCACGGAGCAGCGAACGGCGGAGCAGCAGACCGCACCGCCCAACGCGCGCTAGCCGCACGCGGCCGGCTGCGTGCCGGCCGCCCGCCGACCGCCCGCCGACCGCCCGCCGACCGCCCGCCAGCCGCCGCAGCCACGACCGCGACCGCCGCCGTCAGGCGTCAGGCGTCAGGCGTTCGGCGCGACCTTCGCGAGGCCGTTGATGACGCGGTCCATCGCGTCGCCGCCCTGCGGGTCGGTGAGGTTGGCGAGCAGCTTGAGGGTGAAGCGCATCAGCATCGGGTGGGTGAGCCCGCGCTGGGTGGCGAGCTGCATCACCTTGGGGTTGCCGATGAGCTTCACGAAGGCGCGGCCCATCGTGTAGTAGCCGCCGTAGACGTCCTTGAGGATGCGCGGGTAGGCCTGGAGGGCACGCTCGCGTCCGGTGTCGGTGATCCGGGCGTGGGCCTGGACGATGACCCCGGCGGCGAGCTGGCCGGATTCCATCGCGTAGGCGATGCCTTCGCCGTTGAACGGGTTGACCATGCCGCCCGCGTCGCCGACGAGCAGCAGTCCGCGGGTGTAGTGCGGCTGCCGGTTGAAGGCCATCGGCAGCGCCGCGCCGCGGATCGGGTCGGTCATGTTCTCGGGGGTGTAGCCCCATTCCTCCGGCATGCTGGCGCACCAGGCCTTGAGGACCTCGCGCCAGTCGAGTTCGCCGAACGCGGGCGAGGAGTTGAGGATGCCGAGGCCGACGTTGGAGGTGCCATCGCCCATGCCGAACACCCAGCCGTACCCGGGGAGCAGCTTGCGCTGGCCGTCGCGGGTGTCCCACAGCTCCAGCCAGGACTCCAGGTAGTCGTCCTGGTGGCGCGGCGAGGTGAAGTAGGTGCGGTAGGCGACGCCCATCGGGCGGTCCTCGCGGCGGTGCAGGCCCATGGCGAGCGAGAGCCGGGTGGAGTTGCCGTCGGCGGCGACGACGAGGGGGGCCCGGAAGGTGACGGGCCGCTTCTCGTCGCCGAGCTTGGCGGTGACGCCGACGATGCGGCCGGTGCGGTCGTCCAGGACCGGCCCGCTGACGTTGCACCGCTCGTAGAGGCGGGCGCCGGCCTTCTCGGCCTGACGGGCCAGCAGCTCGTCGAAGTCGGCGCGCTTGCGGACCAGTCCGTAGTCGGGGAAGGAGGCCAGCTCGGGCCAGTCCAGTTCGAGCCGGACGCCGCCGCCGATGATGCGCAGGCCCTTGTTGTGCAGCCAGCCGTTGGCGGTGGAGACGTCGATGCCCATGTCCACCAGCTGCTTGGTGGCG
This sequence comes from Kitasatospora sp. NPDC097643, assembly GCF_040302625.1. Classification (NCBI taxonomy): domain Bacteria; kingdom Bacillati; phylum Actinomycetota; class Actinomycetes; order Kitasatosporales; family Streptomycetaceae; genus Kitasatospora; species Kitasatospora sp. NPDC097643. Next base: position 27,484 of record NZ_JBEOSA010000049.1, read on the forward strand.
CGCGGTGTCAGACCGTCACCGCAGACCTTCTCGCGCGGGAACGCGGTCTTCTCCAGCAGCAGCACGTCCAGCCCGGCCTGGGCGAGGTAGTAGGCGGTGGTGGACCCGGCCGGGCCCGCGCCGACCACGATGACGTCGGCCGTGCTCTCGACGGTGCTGTCCGGCTTCGTCAGGTCGGCTGCGGTCTCGGACACGGTGGGCACTCTCCTGGAGCTACGACGGGGGCGGCGGCGCGCCGGCGGGGGGCGGCCGAACGGCGCGCCGATCGGCGGGCCGGACAGCCGTACGGGGACGGCGGGACCTGCGGTACCGGCGGTACCGGCGGCACCGGCGGCACGACGGGAACGGCTTCTGTCTCGGGCAGTCTACGGTCGGCCGTTACGCGAGCTTGTACGCGCGGTGCAGGGCGACGATGCCGCCGGTGAGGTTGCGCCAGGCGACCTTCGACCAGCCGGCGTCCTGGAGCTTGGCGGCCAGCGCGGGCTGGTCGGGCCAGGCCCGGATGGACTCGGCGAGGTAGACGTAGGCGTCCGGGTTGCTGCTGACGGCGGTGGCGACCGGCGGCAGGGCGCGCATCAGGTACTCGGTGTAGACCGTGCGGAACGGCGTCCAGGTCGGCGTGGAGAATTCGCAGATCACGAGCTTGCCGCCGGGCTTGGTGACGCGCTGCATCTCGCGCAGCGCCGCGTCGGTGTCCTGGACGTTGCGCAGCGCGAAGGAGATCGTCACCGCGTCGAAGGTGCCGTCCGCGAACGGCAGCCTGGTGGCGTCGCCGGCGGTGAGGGCCAGTTCGGGGTGACGGCGCTTGCCCTCGGCGAGCATGCCGACCGAGAAGTCGCACGGGACGACCTTGGCGCCGGCTTCGGCGAAGGGCAGCGAGGAGGTGCCGGTGCCGGCCCCGAGGTCGAGTACGAGGTCTCCCGGCCCGGCGGCCACCGCCTCGGCCACCGCCCGGCGCCAGGCGCGGGCCTGGCCGAGGGAGAGCACGTCGTTGGTGCGGTCGTAGTTCGCCGCGACGTCGTCGAACATGGCGGCGACTTCGTGCGGCTGCTTGTCCAGAGAGGCTCGGGTCACTCCCCCATTGTTCACCCTGCCGCCGACGCCCCGACCAACGGGGCGCACCCGGAGCGTCACCGTCCCCGCGGACCGGGGGTCCCCCGGGCCCCACGGGCCGGCCGGGCCCCGGCACCCGCGTCAGTGCTGCGCGCGCCGCCCGCCCGCGCGCCGCCGGCGGCGCGAGCGCTTGCCGTGCGTTATCGCGGGCATCCCCTCGGCCAGCGCTCCGGCCGCCAGCGCGACCGCGTCGGCGAGCCGGCCCTGCCCGGTCCGGACGGCGACGGCCCGCCGGTGCCGCCGGATGCGCACCACGCAGATCACGAAGAGCAGGACGGCCACCGGCACGCTGAACCAGGCCAGTCCGACGCCGACCGGCTGCGGGTAGGTGGCGCCGCAGATCCGGACCGCGCCCGGGTCGGTGGCGGCGTGCTCCAGGCAGACCGTGTCGCCGACCTTGAGGCCGTCCGCGAGCGGCAGCGCGGCCGCGGTGTGCGTCTGCCCGGCCGCCCGGTAGCTGACGGCGCTGTAGGAGCCGCCGCCGGTGGGGAGCTGGGTGACGATGCCCTCGACTCTCACCGGGTGGGCCCCGATCCGGTCGGCCTGGTCGGCCTGGCGCCAACCGAGCAGGCACATGCCGACGGCCAGCACGGCGCTGAGCACAGCGGCGAGGTACCAGCCACGGCCCAACCGCGGGGAGCGCGGCGGGGGGACGGTCGCGGATCGCATGGTTCCTGTCCTGGCTTGCCTTCGGGGCCCGGGACGTGGCCCCGCCGTCCGCGGGACGGACGGTGGTGTGGTGAGGGTGTACGGACTGAGCTGTCCGGGATGCTATCCGCTGGCGGGCCCTCAGGTCACGGCGAAGGGTGAATCACCCCGCAGGGTGGACACCGGAGTTCGACAGCACACGAAGGAAGTCCCGTGTGCCGCAAGGAAGTCGGGCTACCGTCGAGTACGTCACACGTTCCGCGCGGGACCTCAGCGTCTGCGGTACACCAGCCGGCCGCCCAGCACGGTGGCCAGGCACCCGCCCGGCGACGGCGCCACGCTCTCCCCGCCCCCGCTCCCCGCCGCGCCGCCGGCCAGCGGGAACACCGCGAAGTCCGCCCGGCCCCCGGCCTCGACCCGCCCGTGCACGGCGGCCGCGAGCGGCAGGACGGCCAGCGGATCCAACGGACCCTCCCCGCCGAACCCGACAACCCCAGCGCCGGCAGCCCCAGCACCCGCACCGGCACCGGCACCCGTCCCAGCCTCAGCCCCAGCTCCAGCCGACCGGGCCAGCGCCGCCAGCCCGGAGCGCGCCACGGCCGTCCGCACCGCGGCCCGCTCGAAGGGCCCGGCCACCGCCGTCACCCCGAACCCGAGCATCCGCTGCAACCCCCGCCGCGCGCTCGCCCCGCACCGCGCCTCGTCGGCGCCACCGCCCGGACCAACCGAACCGGCCGGACCCACCAGCCCGTCCGCCACCGGCTCGACGCCGATCTCCTCCCGCGGATCCGGGTGGTACGCCCGTTCCAACAGCCAGTGCCCGTACGGGTTGCGCAGCCCCGGCGTGAGCACCGCCGGGCCCCAGTCGCGCACCCGCGCGCCCGGGTGTGCGGCCGCCAGCCCGCCGTACGGCCCGACGGCCTCGACGAGTTCGCCACGCACCAGCACCGCCCCGTCGGCGAAGGACGGGGCGGTGGGATCGGCCGGATCGGGCAGCACGAAGGCCGCCCGGTGCAACGTCAGCATGTCAGCACATCACCATGACAGCGGGACCACCGGATTCAGCGAGCCCGGCAGTGGAACGGACCCAGCGGGAAACGGACCCGGCGGAGGAAGGACCCCACCGGGAAACGAACCCCCCGGACGCTCAGTTGTCCAGGATCTTCAGCTCGGGGTGCGCGGTGCCGCCCTCGATCGCGGTGGAGGCGATGTGCGAGGCGACCCGCGGGTCCACCGGGTCGTTGGCCGGGTCGTCGAGCACCCGCAGGTGCTCGTACGTGGTGGAACGCTGCGCCGGCACGCGGTCCGCGGCCCGGATGAGGTGGATCAGCTCGGTGAGGTTGGAGCGGTGCTTGGCGCCGGCGGCCGAGACGACGTTCTCCTCCAGCATGACCGAGCCGAGGTCGTCCGCGCCGTAGTGCAGCGACAGCTGGCCGGCCTCCTTGCCGGTGGTGAGCCAGGAGCCCTGGATGTGGGCGACGTTGTCGAGGAACAGGCGGGCGATCGCGATCATCCGCAGGTACTCGAAGACGGTCGCCTGGGTGGACCCCTTCAGGTGGTTGTTCTGCGGCTGGTAGGTGTACGGGATGAAGGCGCGGAAGCCGCCGGTGCGGTCCTGCACGTCGCGGATCATCCGCAGGTGCTCGATCCGCTCGGCGTTGGTCTCGCCGGTGCCCATCAGCATGGTGGAGGTGGACTCGACGCCGAGGCCGTGCGCCGCCTCCATGATCTCCAGCCAGCGCTCGCCGGACTCCTTGAGCGGCGCGATCGCCTTGCGCGGCCGCTCGGGCAGCAGCTCGGCACCGGCGCCGGCGAAGGAGTCCAGACCGGCCCGGTGGATCCGGGTGATGGCCTCCTCGATGGAGACGCCGGAGATCCGGGACATGTGCTCGACCTCGGACGCGCCCAGCGAGTGGATCACCAGCTGCGGGAAGTCGGCCTTGATCGCCGAGAACGCGCGCTCGTAGTACTCGACGCCGTAGTCCGGGTGGTGGCCGCCCTGGAACATGATCTGGGTGCCGCCCAGCTCGACCGTCTCGGCGCAGCGGCGCAGGATCTCGTCGAGCTCGCGGGACCAGCCCTTGTCGCTCTTCGGCGGCACGTAGAAGGCGCAGAACTTGCACGCCGTCACGCACACGTTGGTGTAGTTGATGTTGCGCTCGATGATGTACGTCGCGATGTGCTCGGTCCCGGCGTAGCGGCGGCGGCGCACCGCGTCGGCGGCGGAGCCGAGCGCGTGCAGCGGCGCCGAGCGGTACAGCTCCAGCGCCTCCTCCGGGGTGATCCGGCCACCGGCGGCGGCCCGGTCGAGCACGGCCCGCAGGTCGGTGCTGGGCGCATCGAGGGTGGTCGCTGCGAGCTCGGTCACCTGGCGGCCTTCTCTCTCTCGGGTACTGCTGTTCTCGGCGCTGCCGGGGCCCGGACGACGGGTGTCCGGGTACGGCCGAACCAGCCTACGCCAGCCCTTTCCGGGCCCCGCGCCAGCCCGCTCGCCGCGTCAGGGGGCGTCGCCCGGCGCCGGGTCAGCGGGCGTGGTGCATGACGATGAACTGGGACCGGTCGAGGGCGTTCTGGAAGTAGTGCAAGGTGCCGTCGTCGTGGATGACGACCGCGCGGTAGACCGAGATGTTGACGCACGACTTGCCGGGCGAGGACTTGCTGACCCGGGCCGCGAACCACACCTCGTTCTGGTTGGCGGTGGTGAGCGTCCAGGCGGCCTCGCACCAGCTGTTGTCCTTGGGGTCGTTGGTGCGGAGGGTGCTCTTCTCCTCGCTCTGGGCCGATTGCGCGATGGTGAGGGTGAGGGTGATGGGGCTCCCGCCGGAAGCCGACCGCTCGCCGGTCCACTTCCCGAGGAACTGGGCGGGGATGATGCCCTGGCCGGGGCTGGTCGGGGAGTCGTCGGGTTCGGGGCTGTCCTCGGGGGACGCGGTGTTCGCGGGGGCGGAGGGCTGGGCGGACGCGCCGCCGGTCGGGGCCGGCGCGGCGGTGCCGCCGGCGATCGGGGCGGCGGTCGGGTCCTTCTTCGCGGTCGTGGACCCGCCGCCCGTGGTGCCGTCGCCGGGCAGGCCCTTGACGAGCAGGTAGCCGCCGCCCGCCAGCAGGAGGACCATCACCACGGCCACCACCGCCAGCACGCCGCCCTTCCCGCGCCGGCGTTCCGGCAGCGGAGTGACGCCCGTCGCGGCGCCGAAGCGGGGCGCCGGATAGCCGGGCGTCCCGAAGGTCGGCTGCCCGTACCCGGGCGGCACCGGGGTGCCGATCGCCCGTACGCCGCCGCCCGCCGTGGACCACCCGCCCTGCACGCCCCGGGCCGCCTCGACGACCCGGGCGGCCTCCACCACCTTCGCGCCCTTCGCGGTGTCGGTCGCCTTCGACCCTCCGCCGGGCTCGCCGGCCGCCTTCACGGGAGCGGCAGGCGTGGCGGGAGCGGCGGGGGCGGCAGGAGCGGCGGGCGTCTCGGGCACCGCAGCAGCAGCCGCAGCAGCAGGGGACGCGGCGGGCGTGGCCGCGGCGGGCGTCGCCGGGGCAACCGGCGCGGCCGGCGCTTCGGCGGGTCTGGCCGGTGGCACGGTCGGCACCTTCGGCGTCTCCGGCGGCGCAGCGGGCGCGGCCGGCGGCCCGGCCGGCTTGGCCGGAGGTTCGGCGAGCACGGTCCGCGGCGCGGTGGGCGGCACGGTCGGCGGCGCCGCCGGCCTGTCCGGCGCCGTTGCCGCGGCCGTCGCAGCCGCCGTCGCAGCCGCCGTCGGCGGCACGGTAGGCCGGGCCGGAGCATCCGGCGTCGTCGCCGCAGCAGTCGCCGCAGCCGTCCCCGCACCCCCCGCCCCCGTCGGCGGCGTGGCCGGCACCGGCGGCACCGACGGCACCCGCGCCTGCGTCGTACCGCCCTCCCCCTCCAGGTCCAGCAGCTGCACCGCACTGCGCCCGACCGCCGCCGAGAGCGCCGGCGGCAGCCAGTGGTCGTGCCCGAGCCGGGCCGCCGAGGCGCCGTCCTGGTCGAGCTGTGCGCGCAGCCGTTCCGGTGTCGGACGGGCGGCCGGGTCCTTCGCCAGGCAGTCGAGGACGATGTCGTGCAGGGGCCCGGTCAGTCCGGTGAGGTCGGGTTCCTCGTGCAGGACCCGGTAGAGCAGGACGGCCGCGCTCACCCCGTCGCCGAACGGCGCCTTCCCGGTGGCGGCGTAGGCGAGCACCGCGCCGAGCGAGAACACGTCGGTGGGCGGCCCGGCGCGCCGGCCCCGGGCCTGCTCGGGGGACATGAAGCCGGGCGAGCCGACCACGTAGCCGGACTGGGTGACCACGGTGTTGGCGTCCAGTGCGCGGGCGATGCCGAAGTCGATCAGCCGCGGCCCGTCCAGGGTGAGCAGCACGTTGGACGGTTTGACGTCGCGGTGGACCAGGCCGAGTCCGTGGACGTGGGCGAGGGCCTCGGCGAGGCCGACGCCCATGCTCCGCACGGCGGGTTCGGGCAGTGGGCCGTACTGCTGGACGGCGGTGCCGAGTGCGGGGCCCGCGACGTAGCCGGTGGCGACCCACGGCTGTTCGCCCTCGGTGTCGGCGTCGAGGACGGGCGCCGTCCAGGTGCCGCCGACCCGCCGGGCGGCGGCGACCTCGGCCCGGAAGCGGGCGCGGAAGTCGGCGTCCCCGGCGAGGTCGCGGCGGACGAGTTTGACGGCCACGGTGCGGCCGCCGGAGGTCCGGCCGAGGTAGACCCGGCCCATTCCGCCGGCGCCGAGCTGCCGTAGCAACCGGTACTTGCCCACCTGCCGCGGATCGTCCGCTGCCAGCGGCTGCATCCCGCACGCTCCCCTCGACGCCCACCGTCTCCCGGAGCAGACGGTATCGGGCCGGGGCGTACCGGCGTCATGGGAATGGTGTTACGGAATCGTCGTCACACGATCACAAATCCGCCTCGCCCCACTACTCCATGGCGATGCGTCAACTTCCGGTCCCGTACACGTCAGGGCTCTTCCGGTCGAACTCACCCCACCGGAACGGCCACCGCCTCCGCCTCCGGCTCCGGCCCCGCCTCGGGCCCCAGCCCCAGCCCCGCCACCCGCGGCGTCCGCTCCAGCAGCCGCACCACCACGTCCGGCGCGAAGCCGCTGTCGTGGGCGACCCGGCGGGCGAACTCGGCGACGCCGGCCAGCTGCCGCTCGCCGAGCGAGAAGTCGAGCGCCTCGCTGAAGTAGCGCTCCAGCACGTCCGCGCCGAAGGTCTCCCAGCGGGCGGCCTGTTCGGCGACCTTGGCGGCCTCCACCAGCGACAGGTCGCGGGACTCCAGGAAGGCCCGGTGGACGGCCGCGGTGAGTTCCGGGCTGCGTTCGGCGAACTCGCGGCGGACGGCCCAGACGGCGAAGACGAACGGCAGCCCGGTCCACTCCTTCCACATCTCGCCGAGGTCGTGGACGGTCAGCCCGAGGTCGGCGGCCTGTCCGAGGTAGGCGCGCAGCGCCGGGTCGCCGATCAGGACGGCGGCGTCGGCCTCGGCGAGCATGGCGCCGAGGTCGGGCGGGCAGCTGAAGTACTCGGGGCGAACGCCTTCGCGCTCCTCCAGGAGCAGCCGGGCGAGCCGTACGGAGGTGCGGCTGGTGGAGCCGAGGGCGACCCGGCGGCCGTCGAGGTCGGCGAGCGGGACCTTGCTGACGATGATGCAGGACATCACCGGGCCGTCGCTGCCGACCGCGATGTCGGGCAGGACGAGCAGCTCGTCGGCGTGGCGCAGGTACTCCACACAGGTGATCGGCGCGATGTCCAGTGTGCCGTCGACGAGCTGGTCGCTCAGCTTCTCCGGGGTGTCCTTGGTGAGGTCGAGATCGAGCAGATTGCCGGTCCTGGCGAGGCCCCAGTAGAGGGGGACGCAGTTCAGGAACTGAATATGCCCGACTCGGGGCCGGACCGGGGTGTTCTCGTGGGGCTCCCGCGTTTGTGCGTCCGGTACTGGCACTGCGCCGCTCCCTTACTGTTCGTGCGCTTCCCCGCAGCGTATGCCCGCTGTCGCGAATGGCTCGCACCGCCCACCCGACACGCCCTCCGCACCCGTCGCCGCACCCCCGCCGACCCCGTCACCGCACGCCCCTCCACCCCGTCGCCGCAGGCCCCTCGGCCCGGTCGCCGCACGCCCTCCGCGCCCCTGTCGCGCGCTCTCCGCCCCCTTACGACACGCGCTGTCCACCCCGCAAGTCACCCCTGGTCGTCACAGCGACCGCATGCTAGCGTTGCCCTCAGTTGCAGTTTGATTCCCCTTGCAGTACTTGAAGCCTGCGGAGCATGTAACCGCAGGCTTTTTGTAGTTTTTCAGCAATATCGAAAAACTTCGGACTCGTCCGGAGGCAGGGCGATCAGCGCAGCGGACCGGGTGCCACACGGTGTGGCCCCGACACGTCCCTCGCAAGGAGAACGGCATGGCCACGGGAACCGTCAAGTGGTTCAACGCTGAGAAGGGCTTCGGCTTCATCGCCCAGGAGGGCGGCGGCCCCGACGTCTTCGTCCACTACTCCGCCATCAACGCGAGCGGCTTCCGCTCGCTGGAGGAGAACCAGGCGGTGAGCTTTGACGTCACCCAGGGCCCGAAGGGCCCGCAGGCGGAGAACGTCACCGCTATCTGACCATCCTCTGATGATCTGATCGCTCGGGACCCCAACGGGTCCGCAGGCGGCTCCCGACGGCCGTCACCATGAGCACAAGAGCAGTACCCAAGGGGGCCCGCCCGACCGGCGGGCCCCCTGCCTTTCCGCCGGGACCTTCACCACCGCGACTGACGACGCAGCAGGGCCCGCCCCGCACCAACCGGTGCGGAGCGGGCCCTGTTTGCGGTCGGACGCCGTCAGCCCGCGACCGGGGCGGCCTTCGCGGCGCCGCCCTGCGCCGGCACGGCGACGGCCGCCGGGGTCGCCGGGCTCTCCGGGTAGAGGTCGCCGGCCGGGTTGTTGTACGCGGCGACGTCGAGGATCTTCTCCCGCGCGGCGACCAGCACCGGCACCAGCGCCTGGCCGGCGACGTTGGTCGCGGTGCGCATCATGTCGAGGATCGGGTCGATGGCGAGGAGCAGGCCGACGCCCTCCAGGGGCAGGCCGAGGGTGGAGAGGGTGAGGGTCAGCATCACGATGGCGCCGGTGAGGCCGGCGGTGGCGGCGGAGCCGACGACCGAGACGAAGGCGATCAGGACGTAGTCCTTGATGCCGAGGTCGATGTTGTAGACCTGGGCGACGAAGATCGCGGCGATCGACGGGTAGATCGCGGCGCAGCCGTCCATCTTGGTGGTGGCGCCGAACGGGACGGCGAAGCTCGCGTACTCGCTGGGGACGCCGAGGCGTTCGGTGACGCGGCGGGTGAGCGGCAGGGTGCCGACCGAGGAGCGGGAGACGAAGGCCAGCTGGATGGCGGGCCAGGCGCCCTTGAAGAAGTTCAGCGGGTTGAGGCCGGCGGCGAACTTCAGCAGCAGCGAGTAGACGACGAAGAGGACGAGCGCGCAGCCGACGTAGATGTCGACGGTCAGGGTGGCGAAGGGCTTGAGGAGGTCCCAGCCGTACTTGGCGACGGACTTGCCGATCAGGCCGAGGGTGCCGAGCGGGGAGAGCCGGATGACCCACCACAGGGCGGTCTGGGTCAGCTCCAGGACGGACTCGCTGAGCTTGAGCACCGGTTCGGCCTTGGCGCCGAGCTTGAGGATCGCCGCACCGACCACGATCGCCAGGAAGACGATCTGCAGCACGTTCACCTTGGCGAAGGAGTCGACGATGTTGGTCGGGAAGATGCCGGTCAGGAAGTCGATCCAGGTGCCCTTGCCGTCCTGCGCCTTGAGGCCCTCGGTCTTGAGGTCGGTGCCCTGGCCGGGGTTGGTCAGCAGGCCCAGGCCCAGGCCGATGGCGACGGCGATCAGCGAGGTGACCATGAACCAGAGCAGGGTGCGGACGGCGAGGCGGGCCGCGTTGGCGACGCCCCGCAGGTTGGCGACGCTCACCACGATCGCGGTGAACACCAGCGGCGGGACGGCCAGCTTGAGCAGCTGGACGAAGATCTTGCCGATGGTCTCCAGCGTGGTGGCCAGCCAGGAGATGTCGGCGGCGCGGGCGAGGTAGCCGAGGCCGACGCCGAGCGCGAGGCCGGCGACGATCTGGACCCAGAACGGGGTCTTCCGGATACGGGCGAGCACGGAGGGCGACGGGGTCGCCTCGGGCGCTGTGGACATGACGGTGCGGCTCCGGGGGAGGGCGTGGCTTGTGGCGGGGCGAGCGGGATGAGCGGGGTGGGGAGGGCGGCACGGCGCGCGGGCCGGACGAAGGGGTCACGGCCCCGGTCAGGGGCGTGCCGCCGAAATACAGCTGATGGCGCGACAGGGGCGCGGGCTGTCCACAGCACCGGTCAGACGGCACGGGCGGGCGGCCGCGGGCTGTGAGCCCCGGCCGTGCATCCGCGGTGCGTCTGAGGTGGTCATGGCCGACACGTTAGCAGTAAAGGTTTGAGATGTTCAAAGTTGTTGTTTGAGATGGCAGCGCGGCGACGGCGAGGCGCCGACGCGGCCGCCCCGATTGACCGTTGAGCAGTTATACGTATAACTTTGACAACGCCCCCACCCCCGCCTGCCCAGACCGGAGAAGAACGCCGATGGGCTACCTCGCCCTGCTCCGCGCCCCGCACGTCAGCCGTCTGCTCCTCGGCACCCTGCTCGGCCGCCTGCCCGCCGGCATGACCGCCCTGGTGATCGCCCTCGCCCTGCGCGAGGCCGGCGCGCCGTACGGCCGGATCGGGCTGGCCACCGCCGCGTACGCGATCTCCGCCGCCGTCGGCGGGCCGGTGCTCGGGCGGATCGTGGACCGCACCGGGCAGCCGCGCGTGCTGCTGGCCTCCGCCGTCCTCGCCGGCGGCGGGTACGCGCTGCTCGCCCTCGCCCCCGACTCCGCGCTGGCCGCCCCGGTCGGCGCCGCGATCGCCGGCCTGGCCATGCCCCCGCTCGAACCCTGCCTGCGCTCGCTCTGGCCGGCCGTGGTCGAGGAGGAGCAGCTCGACACCGCGTACGCCTTCGACTCCGCCTCCCAGCAGATCCTCTACGTGGCCGGACCGCTCGCCGTGGCCGGGATCGCCGGGCTGTTCAGCCCGGTCGCCGCGCTCTGGGTGGCCGCTGGCCTGGGCCTGGCGGGCGCGCTGATCGTGGCCACCGCCGCCCCCGCCCGGGCCTGGCGCGCCCCGGCCCGGGAGCACTCGGCCGGGCTGCTCGGCCCGCTGCGCTCGCCCGGCCTGGTGCTGCTGCTGCTCGGGCTGGCCGGGGCCGGCTGGGCGGTCGGCGCGCAGAACGTGCTGTTCATCGCCTACGCCGAACGCCACGCCGGCGCCCTGCCGGGCGGCGCGGGCACCCTGCTGGCGCTGGCGGCGCTCGGCGGGCTGCTCGGCGCGCTCGCCTACGGCGCGGTGAAGTGGCGCAGCAGCACGGCCACCCGCACCTGGGTGATGGCGCTCGCGATGGCCGGTTCCTACCTGCCGCTGGTGGCGCTGCCCGGGCCGTACCCGATGGCCGCGCTGGCGTTCCTGTCCGGGATCGTGCTGGCGCCGCTGCTGGCGGCGGCGTTCGTGCTGGTCGCGGAGCTGGCGCCGACCGGGACGGTGACCGAGGCGTTCGCCTGGCTGGTGACGCTGTTCGCGACCGGCAACTCGCTCGGGTACGCGGTGTCCGGCAACCTCGCCGAGGGCTCGCTGCGCTCGGTGGCGCTGTGCGCGGCGGGCGGGATCGCGCTGGGCGGTGTGCTGCTGTTCGGCGCCCGCGGCTGGTTCCGGGCGGCGCCGCTCGCGCCGCGGGTCGAGCCGGTGCCGGGCGAGGCGGTGCCGGTCGGCTGAGCCGGCCCCACGTACGACCGCGCCCGCCGGTGGTCTGGCCGGCGGGCGCGGTTCGCTCTTCCCCTCTTACGTCACGGTGATCAGCCGTGGCGGGCAGGGCGGCGCGCTCCGGTCAGCCCGCCACGGCCGTCGCCGGGGCGGTGGAGGAGCGCAGCACCAGCGAGGTGGCCAGCGGCGACAGCGGCGCCACCCGCTCGCCGCGCAGCAGGCCGGCCAGGGCCGCGGCGCCCGCCCGGCCCAGCTCCTCGCCCGGCAGGTCGACGGTGGTCAGCGGCGGGGCCAGCAGCGCCGCCACCGGGACGTTGTCCATCCCCACCACGGACAGGTCGGCCGGGATGCGCAGCCCCAGCTCGGCGGCGGCCTGGTAGACCCCGGAGGCGACCACGTCGTCGTCGCAGATCACCGCGCGCGGGTGGTCCGGGCGTTCCAGCAGCCGGCGCGCGGCGATCCGGGCGGCCGGCTGGCCCTCGTTCAGGCTGACGCCCAACTCCACGACGTCCAGGCCGAGTTCGATGGCGGTCCGCTCGAAGCCGGCCTGCCGGACCCGGAAGGTGTAGGCGGAGTGGGTGGAGCGCAGTCGGCCGATCCGGCGGTGGCCGAGGCCGGCCAGGTGCTGGACGGCGGCGCGCATCCCGCCGGCCACGTCGAGCTCGATGGTCGGCCGGGCCCGGTCGGTGCCGGGGTCGGCGTCCAGGAAGACGGCCGGGGTGTCGGTTGGGAGTTCGCCGAGCTGGCTGTCGTCCGGGGAGCAGATCAGCAGGCCGTCGAAGCGGCTGGTGGTGGCGGCCTCGGCGAGGGTGGCGCTGCCCCAGCCGGAGCTGACCACGACCGCCAGGCCGTGCCGGCCGGCCTCCTCGTGGACGCCTTCCAGGACCCGGCCGAAGAAGGGGCCGAGGATGTTCGGCACGGCCAGCAGGATCATCCCGCTGCGGCCCAGGCGCAGCTGCCGGCCGGCCGCCTGCGGGCGGTAGCCGAGGCTGCGGGCGGCCGCCCGGACCCGTTCCCGGGTGGCGTCGGAGACCCGGGAGCCGGCCTCGGAGCCGGAGAACACCAGCGAGACGGTGGCCTGGGAGACGCCGGCGAGCCGGGCGACGTCCCGGCCGGTGGGCCGACGCACCGCGGCCGGCCAGGTCCCGGCCGCACTCTCGGCGGGCGGCGGCTGCTCGGCGGACGGCCGGGCGGCGGACGGCCGGGCGGCGGACGGCGGCTGCTCGGCAGGCGGCCGGGCGGCGGACGGCGGCTGCTCGGCAGCGGGCGGGGTGGGTTCGGAGGCGCGCACGGCGGCTGCGATCGGGGTCTGGGTCCGGGCCGGGCCGGCGCTCAGCCCTGGCGGGTGGTGGCGCGGGACGCCTCGTCGGCGGCGTCCTCCTCGGCGTTCTGCGCGGCGATCCGCTCGGCGGTACGGCTGCGCAGGCCGGAGACCTTGTCGCTGATCTGGGCGGACATCTCGTCGCGCTGGCGGCTCAGCAGGACGTAGCTGAGCGGCGCGGAGACGATCGCGGCCAGCAGGAACAGGAAGATCACGCCGAGCTCACCGCTGACCGGGAGGATCTGGAAGTGCCCGAGCAGCAGCGCGACCAGCAGGCAGCCGAGGAAGATGCTGACCCGCAGGGAGGTGTAGCGGAGCGTGGCGTGGGACTTCTCCGGGCCGGTGCTGCTCACGGGGACACATCCTTCTCGACTGGGTTTGGGCATGGGCCGGTCTCCCAGTGAAGCATGCCCAACGCGTGGTGCGGGGAACGGGTGGCCCGCCCCCGCACCGGTCAGCCCACCCCGGGACCCCGGCCCGCCGCCCGGTCAGCGCAGGTCGAGCCACATGGTGATCTCGTCCCGCTCGTCGCCGGGGGCGACCCGGATCGCGGCCGGCACCCGGCCGACCTCGCGGTAGCCGCTGCGGGCGTAGAAGTGCTCCAGGCCGTGCCCGCCGCGCGCGGTCAGCCGCAGGCTCTGCAGGCCCCAGTCGCGGGCGACCCGCTCGGCCTCGGCGAGCAGCTGGGCGCCGTAGCCGAGGCCCTGGAAGTCGGGGTGCACCATGACCCGCTTGAGCGTCCGCCAGTGTTCCATCAGTTCGAAGCGCATCGACTCGAAGAAGAGCACCCCGACCAGCCGGCCGGTCGCGGTCTCGTGGGCGACCAGCAGCCGGTCGGGGCCGTCCGGATCGGTCCCGGCGAACTGCCGGTCGGCGGAGTCCCAGACCTGGTCCTCCGTCACCGGGGGCACGAAGCCGACCGCGCCACCGGCGTTGCTGACGTCCATCCAGAGCCGGACGACGGCGGTGCGCAGGTCGGGGTCGGGCTTCGGGTCCAGCGTGAAGGTGAGGGTCATGAAGCGGAGCCTAGCGATCCGCTACGACAGGACCGGAACCGCCCGCTCCGGCCGCCCGGTGCGCAGCGCCAGGCAGAGCCCGACGGCGATCGCGCACAGGGCGCCCGCGCCGTACCAGGTGAGGTCGTAGTTGCCGAGCGCGTCCCGGGCCAGGCCGGCCAGCCCGGCCACCAGGGCCGCGCCGATCTGGTGGCTGGCCAGTACCCAGCCGAAGACGATCGGCGCGTCCTCGCCGAAGTGCCGGCGGCAGAGCGCGACGGTCGGCGGGACGGTGGCCACCCAGTCCAGGCCGTAGAAGATCACGAAGGCCAGGATCGGCGGCTGCGGCGAGCCGGCGAGCAGCTGCGGCAGCAGGAGCAGCGAGAGCCCGCGCAGGCCGTAGTAGACGACCAGCAGGATCCGGGAGTCGACCCGGTCGGTGAGCCAGCCGCTGAAGATCGTGCCGATCACGTCGAAGACGCCGATCAGGGCGAGCAGGCTCGCGGCGGTAGTGACCGGCATGCCGTGGTCGTGCGCGGCCGGGATGAAGTGGGTGCCGACCAGGCCCGCGGTGGTCGCGCCGCAGATCGCGAACGAGCCGGCCAGCAGCCAGAACGCCCGGGAGCGGGCGGCGCCGCGGAGCACCCGCAGCGAGCGGGTCAGGGCGCGCGCGTCGGCCACCGGGGCGGGCGGGGCCTCGGTCGCGCCGTACGGGAGCAGGCCGAGGTCGGCGGGCCGCTCGCGCATCAGCAGCAGGACCGGGACGGCGACGGCGCTGGCGGCGAGCGAGACCACGATCACCGCCGAGCGCCAGCCGTGGTGTTCGACCAACCAGGCGCCGACCGGCAGGAAGACCAGGTTTCCGGCTGCCCCGGCGGCGGTCAGCACCCCGGTGACCAGGCCCTGGCGGGCCCGGAACCAGCGGCCGGTGACGGTGGTGGCGAAGGCGCCGGCCATCGAGCCGCTGCCGAGGCCGACCAGCACGCCCCAGCAGAGCACCAGTTGCCAGGGCTGGCGCATCAGCATGGTGAGCCCGGCGCCGACCGAGATGGTCAGCAGCGCGCAGACCACCACCAGGCGGACGCCGAAGCGGTCCATCAGGGCGGCGGCGAAGGGGGCGGTGAGGCCGTAGAGGGTGAGGTTGACGGAGGTGGCGCTGGAGATGGTCCCGAGCGACCAGCCGAACTCGTTGTGCAGCGCGTCCATCATCAGGCTCGGTGTGGAGCGGAAGCCGGCCGAGCCGAGCAGGACGAGCAGCGAGACGCCGGCCACCACCCAGGCGTAGTGCACGCGGGGGCCGGCGGGGCGGGCGGGAGTGCTGGTGGGGGCGGTCGCGGGGTCCGGGGCGAGGGCGTTCCGTTCGGTCACGCGGACGAGTGTCCCGGGGCGCGGCGGCCGGCGACGAGTGGCCTGACTGACAGCTTTCGCAAGGATCGGGCCACGGCCCGGCGTACGCTGGCCCGCAGCAGCAGCGGCGAAGGAACCGGCGCACCGGAACACCGGAGCATCGGAAATCCGGAGCACCTGAGCACCGGAGAACGGGAGGAACGGCATGGCGCACCTGGTCGCGGTCCTGGCCCTGGACGGGGTGATCGCCTTCGAACTGGGCATCCCCGCCCGGATCTTCGGCGGCGCCAAGGACCGGCACGGCCGCCCGCTGTACCAGGTGGCCACCTGCACCCTGGACGGCCGGCCGGTCGCCACCAGCGCCGACTTCCGGGTCGCGGTGGAGCACGGCCCGGAACTGCTGGAACGGGCCGACACCGTGGTGATCCCGGCCTCCGCCGACAGCAGCCCGGCGCGCCCCGACGCCGCCTTCACCCCCGAACTGGCCGCCGCCCTGGCCCGGATCCGGCCCGGTACCCGGCTGATGTCGATCTGCACCGGCTCGTTCCTGCTGGCCGCCGCCGGGCTGCTGGACGGCCGCCCGGCCACCACGCACTGGCGCTACACCGACCGCTTCGCCGAGCTGTACCCGCGGGTGCGGCTGGACCCCGACGTGCTGTACACCGACGACGGCGACGTCCTGACCTCCGGCGGGGTGGCCGCCGGGGTGGACCTGTGCCTGCACGTGGTCCGGCGCGACCACGGCAGCGCGGTGGCCAACGCGGTGGCCCGCAACTGCCTGGTGCCGCCGTGGCGTGAGGGCGGCCAGAAGCAGTACGTCGAGGCCCCGAGCCCGGTGGACTCCGGCACCCACGGCACCGCCGCGGTGCGCGCCTGGGCGCTGGAACACCTGGACCGGCCGCTGGCCCTGCGCCAGCTCGCCGACCGGGCGGGCATGAGCGTGCGGACCTTCACCCGGCGCTTCCGCGAGGAGACCGGCGCCAGCCCCGGCCAGTGGCTCACCGTGCAACGCACCGAACGGGCCCGCCAGTTGCTGGAGCGCACCGACCTGACGATCGACCAGGTCGCCCGGGAGTCCGGCTTCGGCACCGCGGCCTCGCTGCGGCTCCAGCTGCGCGGCCGGCTGGACGTGGCGCCGAGCGTCTACCGGCGGACCTTCCGTGCGGTCGAACCGCCGACGGAACGGGCGAGTTGAGCCCACTGGCCGGAAAGCGCCGCACCTGGACGGTGAACGGGACGACGAAAGGGACGGCGGCGAGCCGCGCGCACCCCCAGCGCGGCACGGCCCGCCGCCATCCCCTCGCGACGCACGGGCCCTGAACCCGCGCACGCCCTCCGCACTCGCCAAGGAGCAACCCCCGACCGGCAGTCCACGGCCCCCCTGCTGGCACGATCCCCCTGGACAGCAGCACCGCGGCGGCGTTCGGGTGTCCCTCGGCGTCCCCTCGCGACGAAGAGCTGCACCCAAGCGTGATCAGTCGGATACGTCACGTCAATGGCTAGTCCGAAATTCGGAATGGTTGCGTCAACTTTCGGCCCGTTGATCGCTGTCGGGGCCACCGGGGCTCCGGGGCGGGGGTCAGCGGGCGGGGGGGTCAGCGGGGGGTTACTGCGCCAGCGCCGCCCAGTCCACCGCGGCCAGCGGGTCGGTCGGCCGGGCGTCGGCGCCGATCTCGCACCAGACCCGCTTGCCCGAGCCGTCCGGGTACCAGCCCCAGCGGTCGCAGAGCAGCTCGACCAGCTCCAGGCCGCGCCCGTTGGTGGCGTCCTCGTCCGCCCCGGCCCGGCGCGGACAGGGCGCGGACTGGCTGGCGTCGGCGACCTCCACCCGCAGCGGGCCGGCCGGCTCCGCGCCGCCCGCCGGGGTCTCGTCCACCGGCAGACAGAGCCGCAGCACGGCCGGACAACCGGTGTGCACCACGGCGTTGGTGACCAGTTCGGAGACGACCAGCACCACCGTCTCGGCGATCGGCGCGTCCGGGTCCACGCCGTGGTTCAGCAGCCGCGAGCGCACCCACCGACGGGCCCGGCCGACCTCGGCGGGGTCCGCCTGCACCGCCAGCTGCACCTGAAGAACCTGCACCGCTCCACCACCTGCACTCGCAGTTCGGCCATCGTCCCGATCGG
Organism: Kitasatospora sp. NPDC097643; assembly: GCF_040302625.1. Classification (NCBI taxonomy): domain Bacteria; kingdom Bacillati; phylum Actinomycetota; class Actinomycetes; order Kitasatosporales; family Streptomycetaceae; genus Kitasatospora; species Kitasatospora sp. NPDC097643. The sequence goes on from NZ_JBEOSA010000049.1 coordinate 44,851, forward strand.
GCCGGGTCGGCCGGCCGGCGGGCCTTCGCACGTCGCCCGGCGCCACCCGGACCCTCAACCGGGCTCTCGCCCGACGCTCACCCGGCCTGTCCGCCCGCGCCGCCTCGTCAGTCGCGCACTGGCCGCGACACGAATACGCCTCAGGATGAGTCGGCCGACGAACCGCAGCAAGCGCTTCGGGCATATTCCAGCGATCGGGGGACAGGGCAGTGCATACTGTCCCGTTCACGCTCGCGAGCCTCGCACCGGCGCTCGTCCGGGCCCGGCCGACCTGCCGGTTCCGCAGTGGCGAACCTACCGCCGCACACCCCCGACACCCGGCCCGCCACTCGCGAACCACCCGTGCGACATATGTCCGACCGCCTTCGAACAGCGGCTTCGACGGACCGTCCCACGAGCGGACCGTCGAACCATGTGACGATCCGCCGGACCGGGCCCCGGACCCGTTCCGAACTCCGCTCCGGACCGCGCTCCGATCGCCGTTCCGGAGCCCGCTCCGATCGTCGTCGCGATCTCCGTCGCGATCTTCGGGGATTGCTCCCGCCGCCGGTCGGGCGCAGGATACCGTTGAGTACGCCAGCGGACCTGGGCACAGGAGGGTGGTTCCCGATGGCCACCCCGGACGGCACCCCCCGCTGGGACGAGCAGCTGCAACGACGCCTCGCCAGGGGCGAGGAGACGGCGCTCGGCGAACTCTACGACCAGCTCGCGCCGATGGTGCACGGCCTGGCCGGGCGCGTCCTGGCCGACCAGGCCGCCGCCGGTCAGCTCACCCGGGAGATCTTCGCCCACGTCTGGGAGCACCCCGAGGAGTTCGACCCCGCGCGGGGCTCGCTGCGCTCCTGGCTCGGCGCGCTCACCCACCGCCGCGCCGTCGACCGGCTGCGGGCGCGGCGCGCCGCCGAGTACGGCCCGGCGGGCGCCCCGGACGCCCCGCCGGGCGCGGGCGGCGCGAACGCGGGCGCGGCCGAGGCGGAGATCCGCACCGTGGCCACCGCCGCGCGCATGCAGTACGTGGTCGACTCCCTGCCCCAACCCCTGCGTGAGACCATCGCGGTGACGTACTACGACGGCCGCACCTACCGGGAGACGGCCCGTCTGCTCGGCATCAGCGAGCAGGCCGCCAAGCAGCGGATGCGGCTCGGCCTGGAGCTGCTGGCCACCGAACTGGCCGCCGAACCGGCCGAGCAGCACGCCGAGGAGAACGCCCGCCAGGACACGGCCGAACCGGACGGGTCCGAGCCGGACCGGTCCGGACCGGACACCGACGACCACGGGGAAGGGGGCACGTGACGACCACCGAGGAGCAGCACGACGCCCACCGCTCGCTGCTCGGCGCCTGGTCCCTCGGCGCCTGCCCGGGCGAGGAGGCCGCCGAGCTCGAACAGCACCTGCGCGGCTGCCCGGAGTGCGCCGCAGAGGCCGCCCGGCTGCGCGAGGCGGCCGGCTGGCTCGCCCTGGACGAACCGCTCGACCAGCCCGGCCCGCTGCGCCAGCAGGTGCTCGACTGGTGCCTGGCCCGCCGGCCGGCCGAACTGCCCGTCCCCGCCTGGGGTCTGCCGTACGGCGCGGAGACCGCCAAGCTCGACGCGCTGCTGCGCGACCTCGGCCCGGAAGAGTGGCAGGAGGTGGCCGAACTGCCGTGGCACGGCGGCGTCCAGCACCTGCGCCCGGCCGAGGTGCTGGGCCACCTCACCGCCGTGGACGGCTACCTGGCCCGCGCCCTCGGCCTGCCCGACCCGGTGCCCGCGGCCCCGGGCGGCGCGCCCGCGCCGGCCGAACGGCGGGTGCCGCCGCAGGAGTCGGCCGGGCCGGCCCCGGTGCCCCGGGTACCACCACAGGGCGGCCGGTACGCCGGGATCACCGGGCGCACCGCCCGGCTGGTCGCCGAACAGGCCGGTCTGCCACCGCAGTCGGTGCGCGCCCGGTGGCGGCGGCAGACCCACGACCTGGTCCGCAGCGCCGCGCTGGCGCCGCAGGGCAACACCCCCGTCGACTACGGCTTCGTGACCCTGCCGCTGCGCGACGCCTTCGTGGACCGCGCCTTCGTCTGCTACGCGCACGGCGAGGACGTGGCCCGCGCGGTCGCCTACCCGTACGACCCGCCGGCACCCCAGCACCTGCGGCAGATGGTCGACCTGGCGGTGCGGATGCTCCCGCAGGCGCTGGCCGGGCTGCGGGCGGCCCGGGGTGACCGGAGCGTCCGGGGTGACCGGGGTGACCGGGGTGACCTGAACATCCGGGGTGCCCGGGGCCGCCGGCTGCGGCTGGTGGTCGACGGCCCGGCGGCCGGCGAGTGGCTGATACCCCTGGACGGCCCGGACCCGGGCCCGCCCGGCGGTGAGCCGGTGGCCTCGATGGTGCTGGAGGGCCTGGAGCTCTGCCAGCTGGCCGCCGCGCACCGTGACCCGGACCGGCTGCCGGTCGGCGAGCACGGCGACCGGGCCGCGATTCGCGAGGTGCTGCACGCGCTGCCGCTGCTGTCCCGGCCCTGAGCCCGGCACCGCAACGCACCGCAACGGACCGGACCGGACCGGACCGCAACGGACCAGAATGGAGGGATTACCCGAAGACGACCGTCCGGCTGCCGTTGAGCAGCACCCGGTGCTCGCTGTGCCACTTCACCGCGCGGGCCAGCGCCTGGCACTCGACGTCCCGGCCGAGCGCGACCAGCTGGTCCGGGGTGATGTCGTGGGTCACCCGGGCCACCTCCTGCTCGATGATCGGGCCCTCGTCGAGGTCGGCGGTGACGTAGTGCGCGGTGGCGCCGATCAGCTTCACGCCGCGGGCGTGCGCCTGGTGGTAGGGCTTGGCGCCCTTGAAGCTCGGCAGGAAGGAGTGGTGGATGTTGATCACCCGGCCGGACAGCGCGGTGCACAGCTGGTCCGAGAGCACCTGCATGTAGCGGGCCAGCACGACCAGTTCGACGTTCTCCTTGGCGACCAGGTCCAGCAGTTGCTGCTCCGCCTCGGCCTTGGTGTCCCGGGTGACCGGGATGTGGTGGAACGGGATGCCGTAGCTCTCGGTCAGGTCCCGCAGGTCGGTGTGGTTGGAGACCACCGCGGCGATCTCCACCGGCAGCGCGCCGATCCGGGTGCGGTAGAGCAGGTCGTTGAGGCAGTGGCCGAACTTGCTGACCATGAGGACGATCCGCATCCGCTCCTCGGTGGGGTGGATCTGCCAGTCCATCCCGAACGAGGCGCCGATCGCGGCGAAGCTGGCCCGCAGCTTGTCCACGGTGACCGGCTCGACCGCGGAGAAGTGCACCCGCATGAAGAACAGTCCACTGTCGCCGTCCCCGAACTGCTGGCTGTCGATGATGTTGCAGCCGGTCATGAAGAGGTAGCTGGAGACGGCGTGGACGATGCCCTGCTTGTCGGGGCAGGACAGCGTGAGGACGTACTGGGCGCTGGCCGGCTGCTGGTCCACTGGGGGTATCCCGTCCTGAGGTCGTGCGGATGCCTACGGATGCTGAATGGTCCAGCGTGTCACATCCTGGACGGTCGCCGTCCCGCTGCCCGTACTGCGGGACGGCGCTGCTCAGGGCCCGGGCCGGGGGCTGGGGGCCGCGGACTCAGACCTGGGTCAGGATGCGCAGCACGTCCAGCGACTTGGGCGGCGCCTGCGGGTCGTCCCCGTCGTTGCCGGCCAGCGTGAGGTGGGCCTCGCGCGCGGCCCGGACGGCGTCCGGCCAGCCGGGGTGGCCGAGGTAGGCGGAGGCGGGGGCGTCCGCGCCGACCTCGTGCAGCAGCCGGACCACCCGCAGGACGGCGACGTCGACGAGGGCGGCCTCGGTCGAGTCGCGGAAGATCGTGCCGACGTACTTCTCGGCCGACCAGCGGTCCAGCCAGGTGTCCTCGACGAGGCGGTAGACGGCGTCGGTCACGTCGCCGTACCCCTCCCGGCCGGTGAGCCAGGTCTCCTGCTGGAACCCGAGGTCGGACAGCATGTGCAGCGCCGAGCGCAGTCGGGCGCGCCAGCGCCACCAGGGCAGGTCGTTGAGGGGCATGGCGCCCATGGTGCTGGAGCGGTGGCCCGGTCGAGAAGAGTTTCGAGCAGACCGGTGCGAAGAATCTGTGCTGGCGGACATGGACAGCGATCGTACGTTCCCCCTTCGTTCGTACTCCACTCCCGATCTACACGCGTACCGCTCCGCTATTAGGTGTCCGTTTCCCGGCCGTTCATTTTTCGGCCCTCTCGCCTTGTGCCGCCAGGGCTTGGCTGAATCCGGTGCGCCGGAGTGCGCGCCAGAGAGGGAAGACCAATGACCAGCCGAAGGGACACGTTCCGGCCCCGGCCGGTGCCCGTGCGACCGCGCCGTCGGCGCCCGGTCGCCGCCGCCGCGACCGCCGCAGCCCTGCTCCCCACCCTCTTCTCGGCCTCCGCGTGCGGCGGACCGGCCGACGCCTCGACCAGCAACGGCGAGCTCACCGTGATGACCTGGGCCCCGGCCGGCACCGGCTCGGCCGACCGCCCCGGCATGACCGCGCTCGCCGAGGCGATCGGGCGCGACGTCAACCTCAAGGGCGGGTTAAACGGCCGCCAGTTGCGCGTGCTCACCTGCAACGAGCACAACACCGTCGAGGGCGCGACGGCCTGCGCCCAGCAGGCGGTGGACGCCAAGGCCGTCGCCGTGATCGGCTCCTACAGCCAGTGGGGCGACCGCTTCATGCCGGTGCTGGAGCGCGCCGGCATCCCGCTGATCGGCGGCTACGGCCTCTCCCAGCCCGAGTTCAGCAGCCCGCTGTCGTACCCGGTGGACGGCGGCATGCCCGCGCTGATCGGCGGCAGCGGCCGCCAGCTGGTCGAGGCCGGCTGCAAGAGCGTCGCGCTGGTCCGCCCGGACACCCCGGCCGGCGACAACCTGCTCGGCTACCTGGCCAACGCGCTCAAGCCGGCCGGGCTCAAGCTGCTCGACGTCAAGGCCCCCGAGAAGTCCTCCGACTACACCCCGGTGGCCCGCAAGGCGATCGGCAAGGACGAGGCCGGCAACTGCATCACCAGCGCCCTCGGTGCCGAGCCGACCGGCAACCTGCTGGACTCCTACCGGCGGCTGAACCCCAGGAACACCCGGATCGCCTCGGTGATCGGCAGCGTGCAGCAGTCGGTGGTCGACTCCACCGGCGGCGACACCGGCCCGCTGGCCGGCGCCTACGTCACCAGCTGGTACCCGCCGGAGTCGGCCAAGGTCTGGGACGGGCTGCGCGCGGTGGTGCGCGCCGACACCACCGGCGGCCGGACCATCGACGTGTCCGACCCGGGCGTGCAGACCACCTGGGTCTCGTACGAGGTGTTCCGGGCGGTCGTCGAGAAGCTGGACGCGGCCGGCAAGCAGATCACCTCGAAGTCGGTCTCCGGGCTGCTGGACACCGGCGAGGGCATCGACGTCGGCCTCACCCCGCCGCTGAACTGGGGCACCACCAACATGCTGCCCAGCACCGAGTCCCCGCGGCTGGTCAACACCTGGGTCACCTACCAGGTGGTCAAGGGCGGCCGGATGACCCTGCAACAACCGGGCTTCGTCGACGTCCGCTGGGTCCTCACCGGCGGCCACCCGCCGGCCTGAGCCCGGATCCCACGGGACGGGCCGCTCCACCGGCCCGTCCGCCCGTCGCCCGTCCGCCCACCGCCCGCGCCTACAGGTCCCCGTCGCCGCGGGTGGGCAGCCCGGTCTGGCCGGCGATCACGTTCCACAGGGTGGACGCCTGCTTCTTGGCGGTGGTCGCCGTGCCGCTCGCCTGGACGGCGTTCTTGTAGTGCTGGTTGTCCAGCTTCTTCGGGTCGCAGGCGCCCGGGGCCTGGGAGTCCTGCGCCCAGGCCGCGTACTCGTCGTCGGCCTGCGCCGAGGCCGTCCAGGCCGCGTTCAGCTGGTCGACCAGTTGCTGGCCGCCGGGCAGCTTGTCCGTCTTCAGCTGGCCGAGCTTGGTCTGCAGCTCGCGCCGCTTGCCGGCGGCCCCGGTGAGCGCCTGCTGCGAGTCGGGCAGCTTGTCGCACTTCTGCACCGAGCCGACCGCGCCGATCACCGCCGCGCGGCTGTCGCTCGCGGTGCCCAGCAGGTCCGACAGCGGCTGCGCCTGGGCCTGGACCTCGGGGTTCACGGTGGCGGCGGCCGCGCCGCTGGCACTGGCCGGGCCGGGGGCGGCGCTGCCGGTGGCGGCCACCGGGGTGTGCTTCGGGTCGGCCTTGGTGTCGTTGTCCCCGCCCATCAGCACGGCGACCAGGATGCCCGCCGCCGCGCAGCCGGCCACCACCCCGCCGATGATCAGCTTCGGGGACGGGCGGCGGCTCCCGCGGTCGATCGTCTGGGTGTTCTCCCAGATCCGGGGGTCGCAGCCGAGCGCGGGCTGCTGCGGGTAGCCGGCCGGCGGGTAGCCCGGCTGGCCGGGGTCCGGCTGCGGCACCGGGGCCGGCCCGGGCTGCGGGTAGCCGGGCTGCGCCTGCGCGGCCGGGTAGCCGCCGTGCGGGTCGGCGACCGGGTACGGCGGGAGGTGCTGCGTCTGCGGGGCCTGCTCGTGCTGCGCGGGCCCGTAGCCGGGCTGCGGCGCACCGGCCCAGGGCGCGGCCTGCTGGGCCGGCACGGCCTGGGTGGGCATCGCGTGCGCGGCCTCGCCGAGGTACTCCGGCTGCCCGGACGGCTGGCCCACCGGCGGCAGCGGCGGCTGGCCGTGCGGGCCCGGCTGGCCCGGCTGGCCCTGGGGCTGCTGGCCGGGCTCGGGGCGGAACAGGTCGTCCAGGTTGAAGTCACCCGAGTTGGGGTACGAGCGGCGCTGGCTCAACGCGATTCCTCACCTGTGCACGACCGCGCGCTGACGGCGGACCACATCTCGTCGGTTCTTGGGAGCATCACAGTTCCTTGGACGTCGCGCCCACGCTACCGGTTCGCCGAACCGGGTGACCACGTGGGCGGGACATCCCTCACGCTCCCCGCACGGGGCGTTACGCGGCCTCGGCGTCCGCCCTGGCGTGGAACTCGCGGACCACCCGCTGCTCGCGGAACGGCTCCAGTCGGCGCCGGAACTCGTCCAGGTACTCCACGCCCCGGTTCGACCGCAGCCCGCTCAGCAGCCGCACCGCCTGGGCGCCCGTCTCGCAGGCGCGCTCGACGTCCCGCTGCTGGAGCTGCGCCGTGGCGAGCAGCACGAGGTCCACCGCGCGGCGCCGGACCCGGGTCGGCGGGTGCAGGTCGAGCGCCCGGCGGGCGTAGTGCTCGGCCGGTCCGGCCTGTTCGAGGTCCCGGTGGCAGTGCGCCAGCTCGTCCGCGAGGTAGGCGTCGTCGAAGTGGGCGATCCAGTCCGGGTCGTCCTCCGGGCGGCGCTTCGCCATCATCTCCAGTGCCTTGGCCGCCACCGCCTCGCAGGAGCGGGCGTCCCCGAGCAGGGCGTGACCGCGGGCCTCGGCGGCGTAGAACATCGCCATCGCCGTCGGGGTGGCGACGGTGCGGGCGCCCTCCTGGGCGGCGCGGGCGAGCTGGGCGATCTCGCGCGGGTTGCCGAGGGTGGCCGCCAGGTGGCTCATCGAGGCCGCGAGCACGTAGCCGCCGTAGCCGCGGTCGTCGGCCGCCTGGGCCAGCCGGAGCGCCTGGATGTAGTAGCGCTGGGCCAGGCCGGGCTGTCCGGTGTCCACCGCCATGTAGCCCGCCAGCTCGGTCAACCTGGCGACGGCGGCGAAGAGTTGACGCCCGGTCTCGTCCCGGTACGAGCCGCCGAGCAGGCCGGACACCACCGAGTTGAGGTAGTGCACGACCACCGGGCGGACGTGCCCGCTGCCGAAGCGGTGGTCCAGGTCGACCAGCATGGTGGTGGTCGCCCTGATCGCGGCCACGTCGGTCGGGCCGACCCGGGGCCCGCCGGTGCGGGCCACCACCGGGTCGGGCGGGGTGATCAGCCAGTCCCGGCTGGGCTCCACCAGCGCGGAGGCGGCGACCGTCGCCCCGGTCAGGAAGTCCCGCCGGCCGACGTCGCTGCGCCAGAGCTCGCAGACCTGCTCCAGGGCCCCGTTCAGGGTGGGCGCGAACTGCAGGCCGATGCCGGAGCTGAGGTTCTTGCCGTCGGCCATGCCGATCTCCTCGACCGACACGCTGCGCCCGAGCTTGCGGCCCAGCGCCTCGGCGATCACCGCCGGCGCCTGCCCGCGCGGCTGCTGCCCGCGCAGCCACCGCGCGACGGAGGTCTTGTCGTACCGCAGGTCCAGGCCGTGTTCGGCGCCGCAGAGGTTGACCCTCCGGGCCAGGCCGGCGTTGGAGCAGCTGGCCTCCTGGATCAGTTGCTGCAGACGCTCGTTGGGCTGTCGTGCGACGAGTGGTCTCGCGGCCATTGGGCTTCGCCTCCCCACACCCTCCGGTCCCGGCCGGCGGGCGACGATTCTGCTGATCTGTTGCCGACTGTCCGACCGTCCAAGGAATCTGACACCAGGTTAGCGATCAGCAACGCCAGCGGGATACCCACGGTGACGATCCCCACCCCCCGCGCGCCCTGGTAAATGCTCCTGTGCGCCCCCACTGCGCCCGTCCCCGCCCGCTCCAGCGCGGTTGGGTAACCGGTTCGGGTGACATTGGCGGGATGCGCCCATCCGGCTTCCGCCGGGCCGTAACCAGCCTCACACACGGTAGTTGAGCAGCGTGTGGAAGACATCCCCGACTCCCCCGACCAGGGCAAGAACGCCGGACTGCCCCCGCTGCTCATCGAAGCCGTCAGCTACGCCGAGAACCGCCACTGGGAGGTCGCCCCGGGCGCCTGGCTGATCGACGGCGACGGGCCCGCCCGCTGCTCCTGCGGCGACTTGCGCTGCCCGCTGCCGGGGGCCCACCCGCTGGACGCGGACTGGGCCCGCAAGGCGAGCGCCGGCCCGGGTGCGGTGCGGCGCTGGTGGACCGAGCGGCCGCAGGCCTCGATCCTGCTGCCCACCGGCCGCTCCTTCGACGTCCTGGACGTCCCGGAGACGGCCGGCTGCCTGGCGCTGGCCCGGATGGAGCGGATGGACCTCCAGCTCGGTCCGGTCGTGGTGCTGCCCGCGGCGCCCGGGCGGATCGGGCGGCGGCTGCACTTCCTGGTGCTGCCCGGGGTCGCGGCCAAGCTGCCGGAGATGCTCCGCAAGCTCGGCTGGCCGCCCGGGCGGCTCGACCTGGTCGCCCGCGGCGAGGGGGACTGGACGGTCGCCCCGCCGTCCCGGATCGGCGGCACCGGCTACGCCCAGTGGGCCCGCTCCCCCTCGGCGCTCAACCGCTGGCTGCCGGACGCCGCCGAGCTGATCAGCCCGCTCGCGTACGCGTGCGGCCGGGAGGCGCCCTCGGCCCGCCCCCAGCCCGCCCAGCCGGCGGCGGTGCACTGAGCGGCGGTGCACTGAGCGGGAGCGACGGGGAAATCACCGTCCCGTGAACGGCCGCCCTCCGCCGATCGGGTGAGGGCGTGCAACGCGCGACACCCCGCGCGGCGACTGACGGGCCTTGTCTCCCACCGGAGACGGGGCCCGTCAGACGCATGTCCGGATAAGGCCTCGGTGTACCCGCTGGTCAACGGCGAAAGCCGCCCGGACGAGTGACAACGCTCAAGGATTGCCATGATCGGCCGAGGGGAGGATTTGCGGTGCGAGGGGACGCCGGAAGGGTCGCTCGGACGGGGAAGCCGGGCGAGGCGGTCGGAGGGGAAACCGGGAGGGACGGAGGGGACGGAGGGGAACGGGAGGGGTGGAGGGGAACGGGAGGGAAGAGGGGAGGACGAGAAGGGCCCGCTGCACGGGGAGCAGCGGGCCCTGATCGTTCGTCCGTGCGGCGGGCTCAGGCCTGGGCGACGAAGACGTGCTGGGCGATGTCCTTGCCCAGCTCCGCCGCGTTCTCCCCGGTGCCGACCAGCACACCGCCGACCCCGGCGCTCACCTGGACGGTGGAGCCCGGCCGGACCCCGGCCCGGCGCAGGGTGCGCATCAGTTCGCCGTCGGTCTGGATCGGCTCGCCGATCCGGCGGACCACGACGCTGGCGCCGTCGTCGCCCGGCTGGACGGTGTCCAGCGGCACGAGCGCCGCGTCGAAGCCCTCGCCCTCGGCCTTGGCGTCGCCCAGCTCGTCCAGGCCCGGGATCGGGTTGCCGTACGGGGACTGGGTGGGGTGGCCGAGCATGGCGAGCACCTTGCGCTCGACCGTCTCGCTCATCACGTGCTCCCAGCGGCAGGCCTCCTCGTGGACCTGCTCCCACTCCAGGCCGATCACGTCGACCAGCAGGCACTCGGCGATGCGGTGCTTGCGCATGACGCGCACCGCGAGCCGGCGGCCCTCCTCGGTGAGTTCGAGGTGGCGGTCCCCGGCGACCTGGAGCAGCCCGTCGCGCTCCATCCGGCCGACCGTCTGGCTGACCGTGGGGCCGCTCTGCTCCAGGCGCTCGGCGATCCGGGCGCGCATCGGGGTGATGCCCTCCTCCTCCAGCTCCAGGATGGTGCGAAGGTACATCTCAGTGGTGTCGATCAGCCCAGACATCGCCGCTGGCTCCGTTCCTCGGTGTCCTCACGCCAATTCTGACGTACCGGGGCGGGAACCGGGCCCGCCCGGGGCCCCGTGACAGCGGTTTTCGTTCCTGTTGACAGCGGCGCCGCCGAGGCAGCACCGTGCTCGCCGTAGCTTTCTCCACTGGCGGTCTGGACCACCGGACCGCCCCACCCGGCCGGCTCCCCCACCGGCAGAGAGCGAAGGCAACAGATGAACGACCTGGTCGGCCGCTATTTCGACGCCGCGGTCTCGCACCTCCAGCGGGTCCGCGAGGAGGAGGCGGACACCATCGAGGCCGCCGCCGCGCTGCTCGCGCAGGCGGTGGCCGAGGGCCGCCGGGTGTTCACCTTCGGCGCCGGGCACTCGGCGCTGCCGGCCCAGGACGTGGTGTACCGGGCCGGCGGGCTGGTGCCGGTGAACCTGCTGAACGTCCCCGGGATGGCCGGGGTGACGGTGATGCCCGCGCCGCTGTCCAGCGCGCTGGAGCGGGTTTCCGGCCTGGCCACCACCACCCTCGACCTGACCCCGGCCACGGCGGGCGACCTGCTGTTCGTGATCTCGCTGTCCGGCCGCCAGATGATGCCGGTGGAGCTGGCCCGGTACGCGCGGGACCGCGGGCTGAAGGTGGTCGGGGTGACCTCGCTCGCCTACCCGGCCGAGGTGCCCTCGGCGCACCCGTCCGGTACCTACCTGAAGGACCACTGCGACGTGGTGCTGGACAACAAGATCGCGGTCGGGGACGGCGAGCTGACCCATCCGGGCGCGGAGACCACCTTCGGCCCGGTGTCCACGATCGTCACCAGCGCGCTGATGCAGGCCGTGGTGGCCTCGGCGGTCGGCCGGCTGGCGGACGCGGCGGCCGCCGGCACCGCCGCCGCCCCGCCGCTGTTCCGCTCCGGCAACGTCCCGGGCGGCACCGAGTGGAACGCCAAGCAGATGGCCGACAACGCGGACCGGGTCTTCTACACCTACTGATCCACCGCACTGCACAGGCAGGACACCGGTACCGGCGGGGCACCCGTACCGGTGGGGCACTCCCGGCCACCGCCCGTGCCGGTTCGCCTACCGAACGTACCGGGCCCGGACAATCCACCGGGGCTTCCCGGCCATTGCGGGCGGCCCCGGCCCGGCGCAGGCGTACCGGGAAGCCGCCCGGGGCAGGAGAGCGGTGCGACCGGAGCGACGGGTGGGGGCCGAGGATGGCGTCTGGGGCGGGGCGGACGGGGTGGGTGCGCGAGCGGGAACTGCTGCCCGAGCTCTTCTGGACCGCCGACGCGGCCTCCCTCCAGGGCCAGCGCCGCTCGGTGGTGCTCTCCGCCTGGGAGCTGGTCCTGCTGGTGGTGGCCGCCGCGACCGGCTCCGCCGACGGCGAGCCCTGGGCCTGGCCGGCGGCCGTCGCGTACCTGGGCGCGATCGGGCTCTCGGTGGTGATCAGCCGGCAGAACCCGCAGGGCCTCTGGTACGAGGGCCGGGCGGCCGCCGAGTCGGTGAAGACGCTGGCCTGGAAGTTCGCCGTCCGGGCGGATGCCTACCAGCCGCCGCCGCGCGCCCTGCCGGACGCCGAGGGCCTGTACCGGTTCCAGCTCGGGCGGGTGCTGGGCGCGTTCCGGGGCGGCCGGGTGGTCGGGCCGACGGCTGGTGAGGAGTCCGGCGGGATCACGGCGGCGATGCGCGGGCTGCGCGCGGAGCCGCTCGCGGTGCGCCGCGAGGTGTACCTGCGGGAGCGGATCCAGCTCCAGCACGACTGGTACCTCGCCAAGTCCCGGTACTGCGCGCGGGCCGGCCGCTGGGCCGGCGTGCTGGGCGTGGTGCTCCCGGCGCTGGGGCTGGTGCTGGCGGTACTGCGGGCGCTCGGCGCGTTCGGCTACGACGCGCTCGGCACGGTCTCGGCGGTGGCCGCCTCGGTCACCGCCTGGGCGCAGCTGCGCCAGTACCGGCCGCTGGCGGCCGCGTACGGGCTGGCCGCCGACGAGCTGGAGCTGATCCGGCGCCAGCTGAACCGGCTGGACCTGGACTCGCCGGACGCCGAGGAGCTGTGGGCCCGGCTGGCCCGGGACGCCGAGGACGCGGTGTCCCGGGAGCACACCACCTGGCAGGCCCGCCGGGAGATCCGCACCACCACCGACCGGGACCACTGACCGACCGGACCACTAGAGGAGGCCACGGGTGACGTTACGGATGGTCAAGGCGGCGGACGGCCGCGCCCTCGCCGTCGAGTCCCTGGGCGACCCACGCGGCCGGCCGGTGTTCCTGCTGCACGGCATGCCCGGCAGCCGGGTGGGCCCGCATCCGCGCAGCACCGTGCTGTACCGGCTGGGGGTGCGGCTGATCTCCTACGACCGGCCCGGCTACGGCGACTCGACCCGGCTGCCGGGCCGCCGGGTGAGCGCGGCGGCGCTGGACGTGCGGACCATCGCGGACGAGTTCGGGCTGGACGGCTTCGCGGTGCTGGGCCGCTCCGGCGGCGGCCCGCACGCGCTGGCCTGCGCGGCGCTGCTGCCGGAGCGGGTGAGCCGGGTGGCGGTGCTGGTGGGCCTGGCGCCGCGCACCGCGGCCGGGCTGGACTGGTACGCGGGGATGACCCCGTCCAACGTGCGCGCCTACCGGGAGGCCGAGCGCGGGCACGGCCGGATCGCCGACACGATGGAGTTCCGGTCCCGGCAGATCAAGGACGACCCGGTCCGGCTGTTGAACGGGCTGCGGCCCGAACTGTCGCCCGCCGACCGGGAGGTGGTGGCCGACAGCGGGCTGCGCCGGATGCTGCAGAGCAACTACCGGGAGGCGTTCCGGCACGGCGCCGACGGCTGGATCGACGACGTGCTGGCGTTCACCGCCGACTGGGGCTTCAAGGTCGAGGACGTCGCGGTGCCGGCCTGGCTGTGGCACGGCGCCGACGACCAGTTCTCCCCGGTCGAGCACTCCCGCTGGCTGGCCGACCACATCCCGGGCGCCGAGCTCTTCCTGGAACCCGGCGCCGCGCACTTCGGGGCGTTCCGGGTGATGACCACCGCCCTGGCCTGGGCGGCGGGATAGCGCCTGCCGACGGTCAGGCCTTGACCGGGGTGACCGGCTCTCCCCCGCCGAGGACGGCGAGGACGTTGTCCACCGCCAGGCCGCCCATCGCCTGCCGGGTGCGGACGGTGGCGCTGCCCAGGTGCGGGGCCAGTACGGCGCGTTCCTGGGCCAGCAGCGCGGACGGGACGGCCGGCTCGTGCTCGAAGTTGTCCACGGCGGCGGCGAACAGCGCGCCGGACTCCAGTGCGGCGGCCAGCGCCTCCTCGTCCACCACGCCGGCGGTCATCGCGACCACCACCGCGCCGGGCGGCAGCAGGGCGAGCCGGCGGGCGTCCAGCAGGTGCCGGGTGGCCTCGCTGAGCGGGCAGGTGACGACCAGCACGGTGGAGGTGGCGAGCAGTTCCTCCAGCGGCTTCCAGTCGGCGCCCTCGGCCTCGCCGGGCGGCAGTTCGCGGCGGTTGTGGTAGGCGACCGGCATGTCGAAGGCGCGGGCCCGGCGGGCCACCGCCTGCCCGATCCGGCCCATTCCGAGCACGCCCAGCTGGGTGCCGGCGAGCTCCATGCCGAGCAGGAAGTTCGGCGCCCAGGTCCAGGGTCGGCCCGAGCGCAGCAGCCGCTCGCCCTCGCCGAGCCGGCGGGTGGCGGCGAGCAGCAGCGCCCAGGCCATGTCGGCGGTGGCGGTGGTGAGCACGCCGGGGGTGTTGCTGACGTGGACGCCGCGTGCGGCGCAGGCGGCGAGGTCGATGTTGTGGAAGCCCACCGCGTGGTTCGCCACGATGGCGAGGTCGGGCCCGGCGGCGTCCAGGAACTCGGCGTCGACCCGGTCGTCGAGGGTGGTGACCACGGCCCGCCGGCCGGGCACGGCGGCCAGCAGCTCGGCCCGGCCCATCGCCTGGTCGGAGTCGTGCAGGGTGGCGGGGTGGTGGTCGGTGAGCCGTTCGATCACGCCGGGGGCGAGGCGCCGGGTGACCAGGACCGGGGGCGGGAGATCGCTCATGGTGCCGCAGCGTACCCGCCCCCGTTCGACCCCTGGGTCACACCGGCTGCGGCTCCAGGTCGCGGTTGATCCGCTTCCAGCCGCGCGCCGAGACCGTGTTGGGGTGCTCCTCGCCGACCTGGCGGATCAGTTCGGCGATCGCGCGGGCCCGGAGTTCGGCGGCCTGGGTGTGCCGGTTGAGCGCCCGCAGGGTGACGGCGAGGTTGGCCTCGCAGGCGACCGCGTCCGGGTGCCGGGGGGTGTAGCGGTCGCACAGGCCCTGGTAGGCGGCGCGGCCGAGCTGTTCGGCGAGCTCGTTCTGCCCGTCGTCGCCGTAGGCGTTGGCCAGGTTGATCAGCGCGTTGAGGGTGTACGGGTGCTCGGCGCCGACCGAGTTGGTCAGTCCGTCGACGGTGGCCCGGCCGCGGTCGATGGCGCCCTGGACGTCGCCGCTGCCCCGCAGGTAGATGCCGAGGTTGTTGGCGCAGGCCAGGGTGAAGGGGTGCTCGTCGCCGAACAGCCGCCGGTGGCCGTCGTAGACGGTGGCGCACAGGTCGCGGGCGGCCTCCTTGTCGCCGGAGGCACTGTGGTCGGCGGCCAGGTTGAGCGCGCAGGCCAGCGCGTCGGGCGCGTCGGCGCCGTAGCGCTCCAGGTACCGCTCGTAGGTCTCCTTGGTGATCCGGCGGGCCTCGGCGAGCTGGCCGATCCGGCGCAGTGAGACGGCCAGCGACTTGGCGTTGCGCAGGTTCTCCGGCAGGTCGGGGTCGAGGACGTCGCCGAGGTCGGCGGTGACCTCCTGGAGGAGTTCCACCGAGCCGCGGTAGTCGCCGAGTTCGCGCAGGTCGCGGGCGAGGTTGGACTTGGTGGACAGGGTGTAGGGGTGTTTGGGGCCGAGCACGGCGGTGCGCCGGTCCAGGGTCTCCTGGTCGAGTTCGCGGGCGGCCTCGCTGTTGCCGACCAGCCGGTAGTCGATGGCCAGGTTGTTCGCCATGGAGAGCGTGCGCGGGTTGTCGTCCCCGAACAACTCCCGGAACTGGTCGAGGATTTCGCGGTCGAGGTCGAGCGCGGCCTGGAACCGGCCGAGCGCCCGGCGGTCGGCGCCGAGGGAGCCCGCGGTCATCAGGGTGTACGGGTGGTGCTCGCCGAGGAGGGCGCGCTGGCGTTCCAGGGTGGCCTCGTCCAGGGCCAGCGCCTCGGCGTAGTTGCCCTGCGAGCGCAGCACGTTGGCGAGCTGGAAGCGCAGCAGCAGGGTCTGCCGGTCGTCCTCGCCGAGCTTGCGGGTCCACTCCTCGTCGAGGGCGTGGCCGAGGTCGCGGGCGCGGTCGAGTTCGCCGCGCTTCCACAGGTAGCGGACCCGGTCGATGAGCAGCTGGCGGGTGTCGGCCTCGTCGCAGTTGTGCGCCTTGGACGGCGACAGGTGCGGCCAGATCTCGTCGAAGGCGGGCCAGTTGGCGGGGTCGTCGGTGTCGCCGAGGACGGGCCGGGCGCCGGTGAGGATGCGGTGCACCTCGTGGACGGCGATCTCCTGCTCGTCGTCGGTCATCTCGGCCCGGATCACCGCCTGGACGAGGCGGTGCACCTGGAAGCTGTTGCTGCCGGCGTCGACCTTGGCGAGCGCGTACCGGCCGATCGCCTGGATCACCTTGCCCAGCATGAACTTGTCGCTGAGGTCGGCGTCGTACTTCACCAGCGCCCGGATCATCTGGTCGCTGTAGAAGAGGTTCATCGAGATCGGCTCGGGCGCGAAGAAGGCGCACAGCTGCAACAGCCGCACCGCCGCCGGGGACTGCTGGCGCAGCCGTCCGATGGACACGTTCCAGGTGGCGCCGACCGGGGTCGGGTAGTCGGCGGGGCGGGCGACGGCCAGCGCCCGGGCGGCCTCGGCGTGCAGCTGGGCGACGTAGGTGTCGACGGGGGTGCCGGTGGTGTCCAGCCAGGCGGCGGCGACCTCGACGGCGAGCGGCAGGTCGCCGACCGCCTCGGCGACCCGGTCGGCGTCCGGGCGGGACAGGCCGCGGGCCCGCCGGCAGAGGTGCTCGACGCTCTCGCCGCGGGTGAAGACGTCGACCTCCAGCGCCTCGGCGTGTCCGGTCCAGGCCTGGTTGCGGGAGGTGACCAGGATGTGGCCGGAGCCGCCGGGGAAGAACCGGCGGATCTCGGCCGGCTCGTCGGCGTTGTCGAAGATCAGCAGCCAGCGCGAGGTGGGCACGCCGCGCCGCAGCGCCTCCCGGGCGGCCTCGGCGGCCTCGGAGACGGCGTCGCCGACCCGCAGGCCGAGCCGGCGGGCCAGCTCGGCGAGCGCCGGGGCGACCAGTTCGGTCTGCTCGGCGTCGATCCACCACACCAGGTCGTAGTCGGACATGAAGCGGTGCGCGTACTCCAGCGCCACCTGGGTCTTGCCGACGCCGCCGAGGCCGTACAGCGTCTGCGGGGTGGGCAGCACGGCCGCCATGCCGCCGCGCAGCTGGTTGCGCAGTTGCTCCAGGACGGCGGCGCGGCCGGTGAAGGAGGGGTTGCGCGGTGGCACGTCCCACACCGAGGGCTTGCTGCCGGGGAAGCGCGGACCGCCGCTGGCGGGTTCGTCGAGGGCGACCTCGCCGCGGCCGAGTGCGCGCAGCAGGGTCTGCACGGACTGCGCCTCGTCCCGGCCGACCAGGTCGACCGGGTTGCGGTTGCTGAACGGCGCGGTGAGCCGGACGTCGCCGACCCGGACCGGGACGAGCTGGCGCCGGGTGCCGGACGGGTCCGAGCTGACCACGGACTCCCACAGCGCCCGGGCCTGCGGGGAGCGCTGGTAGGCGGGCGAGAGCACGGCGACGGTGCGGTAGGCGGCGTCGATGCCGCGCTCGGTCTCCTCGCGCGGGTCGGTGCCGGCGCTGAGGTCGCGCGGCAGCACCCGGAAGCCGGCCCGGGTGAGCACGGACTCGATCCAGTCCGCCCACATCCGGTCCTCGGGCACGTAGGAGAGGTAGAGGTCGGCGGGCACCGACGGGCGGCGGCGGGTGAACGCGTCGACGTAGCGCAGCCGCACCTCCTCGTCGATCACCGGCAGCGAGGTGACCCGGCCCTCGGTGATCATCCCGGTCAGCCGCTCGCAGGCGGCCAGCATCGAGGTGGGCGTGCCGGTCTGGTCGCCGAAGGTGGCGAGGATCTCCTCGTAGGCGTAGAACGGCCGGTACGGGATCTCCACCGAGCCCCAGTACGACGCGAGTTCCTCGCCGTTCAGGCCGGCCGGCAGGCCGTCGAAGCGGACCCGGGCGAGCGCCCGGCCGGCGTCCGCCTTCTCCTTCTCGCCCTCGTCGATGCGCATCGGGACGGGCAGGATGCGGATGCCGCGCTCGCGGTAGCGGTCGTGGATGTGCTGGGCGATCCGGGAGGCGCCGTCGATGGACTGGTCGCTCAGGGTGAAGCAGACCACCAGGTCGTCGGGCATCTGGACGGTGCAGATCTCGGCGATGTCGGACAGGCCGGTGCGGGAGTCGATCAGCACGTAGTCGTAGCGCTTGGCCATGTCGGCCTTGAGCGCGTCGAAGAACTGCCCGCCGTCGAAGCGGTCGTAGAAGATGTCCCAGTCGAGGTGGGTGACGGCCTCCGAGTAGTCCCGGTTGAACTGGCCGGCGGAGAGGAAGTCCAGGCTGCCGCCGCGCGGGAACAGCGGCCAGGACAGCGACAGCGCGTGCGGGTGCACCCGGGCGAAGTCCAGGTGCCAGCCCTCGGCGTGCTCGACCGGGCGCAGCGCCTCCTCGCGGTACTCGGCGATCAGGTCCATCATCCCGGTGGTGCCGGCGAGGGAGGCCGGGTCGAGGAAGGGGTGGAAGAACTTGGCCAGGCCGGGCGCCTCCAGGTCCCAGTCCACGGTGAGCACCCGGAAGCCGTTGGCGGCCAGGATCCAGGCGGTGTTGGCGAGCGCCATGGTGCGCCCGGTGCCGCCCTTGTAGGAGTAGAAGGTGATGATCCGGCCGTTGCGGTCCTGCTCGGAGGCCTGCCGCTCGGCTTGGCGCTGGGCGGCCAGTTCGGCGGCGGTGAGGCCCCCGATGCGGAGGTTCCTGGTGCGGTTCTCACTCATCTGGGTCCTCCCCCGGGGTACGGCCCGTGGTCCGGGTCGTCGCCTTCCTCGCGTGCTGGCTGGTCGCGCTCTGGTCGGTCGTCGTCGTTCTGGTCCTCGCCGCCGAAGGGGTTCGGGCCCGGGCCCCGCCGGAACGCGTCCCGCAGGCTCGGCCGGGGCGGCGGCGGGTCGTCCGGCTCGGCCCGGGTGCGGCCCTCGAAGGCGTACTTGGCCTTCATCGCGGCCCGGGGCAGCGCGTCGTCGAAGTCCTCCAGGGTGTTCAGCCCGGTCGGACCGGTCACGCCGAGGAAGCTGGGGCGGCTCGCCCGCCGGGTGATCCGCAGCGCCTGGTCGCTCAACTCGCCGAGTTCGCCGCCGCGTTCCTCGCACTCGGGGTCGTCGGTGTTCCACGGCTCCAGCACGCTCACCCAGGTGGCGTCGGAGCGGTCGAAGCGCCGGACCAGCTCGCGGCGCTGCGGGTCGCGCAGCGCCCACCGGTCGAGCAGCAGCAGGCCGGGGGCCGCCGCGTTGCCCTCGATGATCGACTCGACCTCGTCGTCGAACTCGTGCACGGTCGGCTGGAAGCCCAACTGCCGGGCCAGCCTGACCGCGTGCTGGGCGATCGGCGAGCCGGCCGGCCGGTACGGGTGCCAGTCGGTGCGCCGGGCGCCGTAGTAGTCGGGGTTGCGGTCGGTCGGCACCTCGCCCTGGTGGTAGGAGAGGACGGAGATCCGCAGCTGCTTGGTCGGCGCGGTCACGTTGAAGGCGCTGGGCAGCCCGTTGAAGTCCAGCCGGCGCCCGACCGGGATCACCGTCTCCTCGGCGACCTGCACGATCCGCGCCGCCAGCCGGTGCACGGCCAGCTCGTAGGCGGAGCGGAAGTAGGTGAGCTTCATCAGCGCGTACAGGCCCTCGGTGGCGTAGTCCGGCCCGAAGCTCGCGTGGTTGAACTGGAGCTCGCTGGCGACCTTGGGCAGCCGGTAGCGGCTCATCGGCGCCCAGAGCACCGGCACGATGCCGCTGGTGCGCTCCGAGTCGATGTTCGCCGGGTAGACCGGGCGCCGGGTGAAGGCGTGCCACTCCTGGCCGCACGGCACGCTGTTGAAGTAGCGCGGCGAGTACAGCGGCACGAACACCCGGCAGGCGGCCAGCTCCTCGGACAGCCGTTCGGCCCACAACTCGCCCTGGTGCATGGACTCGTCCATGAACCCCACCGGCACGCCGGCCGGGACCGTGGTCAGCTGGAGCACCGCCTCGCACAGGTCCCGGTACAGCTGGCGCACCCAGTGGTTGGGATCGCCGGCGCCCCGCGCACCGGCCTTCGGGGTGTGGGCGTAGGAGAGGAAGAAGTACGGCCGGGCGTCGTCCTCGTCCCAGCCACGGTCGTTCACACGCGCCTCCCCCGGGCCCGTCGGCAACCTGGTTCCCGCAGCCCCCGTGCGCGGGGCTTCAGTGTAGGAACGAGTGACGCCGCAATGGAATAGCACAACGACCGGCACGAATTGACATGACCGAAACGAGGCGGGTTTGACAGATGATCAGCTCGCAGGGGCGGTC
Source organism: Kitasatospora sp. NPDC097643 (assembly GCF_040302625.1). Classification (NCBI taxonomy): domain Bacteria; kingdom Bacillati; phylum Actinomycetota; class Actinomycetes; order Kitasatosporales; family Streptomycetaceae; genus Kitasatospora; species Kitasatospora sp. NPDC097643. The sequence goes on from NZ_JBEOSA010000049.1 coordinate 64,918, forward strand.
TTCTTGAGTTCGTCCTCGTCGACGATCTGATCGGCGGGCGGGGCGGCGATCGTGACGGGCGCGTCGTAGTCGGAGAAGTCCATGGCCAGCTCCCGCTTGCCGTCCTCGGACTGGAAGGACTCGATCCGGACCGGACGGGCCCCCTCCGTCGCGACGTACCCCTTGTACGCGCCGTCCTGCTTCGACGCCACGAAGAGCCCCACGACCTTCTGGCCGTTCACCGTCTTGGCGCCGTCGTTGCCGGCCTCGCCCGGTTTGGTACCGTCCCCGAACACCGGGAGCCGCTTGAAGTCGCAGATCCCGGACACGCCGTCAAGGATGTCCTGGGACTTCACGCGCACCCAGCGGCTCCTCAACGGCTCTGCGACCTCGCCGAACTTGCTCAGCAGCTTGGCGTCGTTCTTGATCAAGGTCTGACCGGAGATGCGGAGCAATCCGACCTTGCCCTCGCCCGATTGCCCGATGAAGCCCGTGCAGTCGCCGTTGGGTGTCGCCGACACCTCGAAGGATGCCTTCTCCGCCCCGTCCGATTCGGTCCCGGTGATCTTCACGGACTTGGCCTTCATGAGCTCGCCGCGCGCCTTCTCCACGATCGTCGTACCGGTCGCCGACTCCAGCCGGTCGAGGTCGGGGCTCGTGGTGGCCGACCCCGTGGCCGCGGCCTTGCTCTCCTTCCCGTCACCGCCGCATCCGGCGACAGTGGCTATGGAGAGGAGGACGGCGCCGGTGACGGCGGCCCGCTTGATGCTCACGGTGAATCCTTCGTGGAGTGGTCGGTTCCGGTGATCCTTCGCCCCGGAACGATGCCATGTCCACGCCCCGGCGTCAGCCGAATTGCCCGATCCTCCCCGCGTACACCGCGTGGCTCCGCCGTGAACTGACGGTCTGCCGGTGGTGCGTGCCCAGCACCCGCGCCCGGTCCGCCGCCACCCGCTCCAGCAGCACCGCCGCCTCCGCGTACTGTCCCGCCTCGCCCAGGTTGTACGCGTGGTTGTGCCGGGCGCTGAGCGTGTGCGGGTGGTTCGGCCCGAGGACGCGGGCCCGGTCGACGGCCACCTGGGCCAGCAGCAGCGCCGCCTGCGCGCGCTCGCCGGACTGGCCCAGGTTGTACGCGTGGTTGTGCCGGGCGCTGAGCGTGTGCGGGTCGTCCGGGCCGAGGACGCGGGCCCGGTCGACGGCCACCTGGGCCAGCAGGGCGGCGGCCTCCCGGTACCGCCCGGCCTCGCCCAGGTTGTAGCCGTGGTTGTGCCGGGCACTGAGCGTGTCGGGGTGGTCGGCGCCGAGCACCCGCGCCCGGTCGGCCGCCACGCGTTCCAGCAGCGTCGCGGCCTCGCCGTGCCGGCCCTCCTGGCTCAGGCCGTTGGCCCGCCGGTAGTCGGCGGTCAGCTCCTCGGCGCCCGGGAGCCGGTCCGCCGTGACGGCCCGGAGGGCTTCGGCGACGGCGAGGGCGGGCCCGAGGCGGTCGGCCGGGTTCTTCGTCAGCAGCTGGAGGACGAGGCGGTCGAGGGCGGTGGGGATGTCGGGGCGCAGCCGCCGGGGCGGTACGGGCGGCTCGCTGACGTGGGCCATCGCGAAGGCCAGCGGCTGCCGCTGGAGGCCGAACGGCGGCTCGCCGGTGAGGAGGGCGTACAGCACGCAGCCGAGCGCGTACAGGTCGGCGCTGGTGTCGACGCGCTCGCCCCTGGCCTGCTCGGGGGCCATGTAGGGGGGCGAGCCGGGGTTGAACCCGGTCTGGGTGATCTGGGTGTGGTCGCCCTGGAGGGAAGTGGCGATGCCGAAGTCGAGGATGACGACGCCCTCGGTGCCGTCCTCGCGACGGGTGAGGAAGAGGTTGCCGGGCTTGATGTCGCGGTGCACGATCCCCAGGAAGTGCGCCACGGCCAGACCGTGGCAGGTCTGCACACCCCACTCGACGACCTCCGCGAGGGTCGGCCGCCGGCCCGACCTCAGCAGGACGTCCAGCGGTTGCCCGACCAGCAGGTCCACCACCACGAACGGGACCGGCTGCCCGGCGTCGTGGTGGATCCCGCAGTCGTGCACGGCGACCAGGTTCGGATGCTTCAACTGGGCGGTGATCAGCACCTCCCGCCGGAACCGGGCCTGCATCTCGTGGTCGGCCACCCCGCCGAGGCCCGGATGGATCAACTTGACCGCGACGTCCCGGGCGAGAAAGGTGTCGTGCGCCTTCCACACCGCGCCCATGCCGCCGGATCCGATGCACTCGACCATCCGGTAACGCCCGGCGATCATCGCGCCGCCCCGCATCGCTGCCCCCTGGGTAACCCGTCCTGCCCGCAGGTCACTTGCGCCCACACCGTACCGGCCGGGGGCGGGCCCCGTCCGTCGAACGGAGGCCCGCGTGCCACGGACGGCACCCGCCGTCAGCCGCAGTACGGGGCCTTGGCGGTCATGGCGGCAGCGACGCCGGCGAGGACGGTGAGGGCGGCGAAGCACCGGCCCGCGACGACGACGCCCTTGCGTTCCGCGAAGCACAGGGTCCAGGACAGGACGGCCAGGAGCACACCCACGACGACCAGGACGAGCACGCCGAATCCGGCGCCGAGCTTGAGCGGGCCCTTGCCCCAGCCGCAGTCCCCGGGATGGGTCAGCAGGTAGCGGGCCGTCACGGCACCGGCCAGGAGCAGCACGGTCGCGGTCAGCGGCACGGCCGCGCGCCGGATCCAGGGGGACTGCGGTGTGGTCACGGGCGTCTCCTCGCAACATGCGGAAGGGGCGGGCCCGGTCGGCCCGCCCCGATGGTGTCACCGCAGTGCTTGCCTCACTGGCCGCGGACCGCGGCGTTGATGAGCGCCGCCGTGTTGCCGTTCCAGAGCACCGCGTAGGACGTGTTGTCGCTGTTGCCGCCCTGCTGGTAGCCGCCGAGCGAGGCCACGGCGACACCGAGCTGGGGGATCTGGCGACCGTAGTTCTCCAGCAGCAGCGACCCGGAGACGCCGGTGTGGAAGTTGTCGCAGGGGAAGATCAGCTGCCACATCCAGTTGTTGGCCTGGCGGGTCCAGGCGAAGCACTGGAGGGGCTGGTCGCGGTTGTCCGGGTAGCCGGTGATCTCCACCCAGTTGCTGTAACCGGCGTTGGTGCGCCAGCCGTTGGCGCCGACCACGTCCTGGATCCGGCGCCCGTTCGACTTGTTGAGGACGATGAAGCCGTAGTCGTAGTCCGGGTGGAGGTTCTTCTTCCACGCGGTGGCGATGTAGCGGGACTTGACGGACCACTTGCCGTACGGGGCCTGCCCGTTGTGGTAGCCGGGCACGAAGACCGGGTTCGGCATCGGGGTCGGCGGCAGCCAGCTGGCCATCCGGTTCCAGATGCAGTGGCCGGCCGTGGCGATGATGTTCCCGGTGCCGGTGTTGATCACGGTGCCGGTGCAGCGCTCGTGGATCGGGCCGACGTTGAAGAACAGCGCGCCGACCGAGGGCAGCCCGTTGGTCGGCCAGTCGTTCGCCATCGGCTGCGCCTGCGGCTGGGCGGTACCGGTGCTGGTGTCCGCCGGGCTGGCGTCGGCGGACGCGTTGTCCACCGGGCCGGTCGGTGCGCCCGGGTCGGTGGACGGCGCGGTGGCCGCCGGAGCCGGCTGGGCGAGCCAGGACGAGGCCGAGATGACCGGCGTGTTGGTCGGCTGCTCGTCCTGGCGGGTGGCCGAGCCCGTGTTGCCGGAGGTGACCGGCGCGGTGTCCATCGAGATGGCGGACTGCATGGCCTCGGGCGTCCAGGCATCGAGCGCGGCCTGCGTCGCGGCCGGGTCGCTGCCGTCGTCGTCGGAGATCCGCTCGACGTTGGTGTAGGCGGTCGGGTCGGTGGCCGTTGTCGTGACGGGCCCGTCGGTGACCGGACCCGCGGTGGCGGCCGAGGCGGCCGTGCTCAGGCCGCCCATCGACAGGGCCAGAACTGTGAGGCTGGTCAGGACGGCGCGCCCGACCAGGCGTGGACGACTCATTCGGTGATCCCCCGTGAGTGAAAAGGACACGGAAGGGCGCACACCGAACTACGCGCGATGGCCCCCCGTGCGCGACAGCGGCCCACCGGGCTTCGGTGACCGCCGTCGCGCAGCCTGCCCAATCAGCTGTCGATCAGTCAAGGCCGGTTCTCATAAGGCCAGTTCGGGGCCCATTCAGTCGATGCAGAACTCGTTGCCCTCGACGTCCTGCATCACGATGCAGGAGTCGTGGCCGTCGTACAGCAGCTCCACGCGGACCGCGCCGAACGGGAGCAGTCGCGCGCACTCGGCTTCGAGCACGGCGAGGCGCTCCTCACCCACGAGCCCGGTGCCGACCCGCACGTCGAGGTGCACCCGGTTCTTGACGACCTTGCCCTCGGGAACGCGCTGGAAGTACAGCCGCGGGCCCTCGCCGGTGGGATCACTGCAGGCGAACCATGAACCCCGCTCCTCGGGAGACCGGGAGAGCTCGTAGTCCTCCCAGGTGGCGAACCCCTCCGGCGGCGTCGGCGGGACGTACCCCAGCACCTCGCACCAGAACCGACCGACGCGCTCGGGTTCCGCACAGTCGAACGTGACTTGGAACTTCTTGATCGATGACACCGGCGCACCATACCGGCGGGCCCGGGCCGAGCGCGGCCGATTAGTTTCGGCCATCCCCAGCCCGTGGCAGCATGATCGTCAATTTCCGGTCACCTAGGGAGGCTTCCGCCATGTCCGAGCTCGACCGCCAGACCGCCTACTGGGACTCCGTCGCGCCCACGAAGACGTTCACCCACCCGCTGCACCTGCCGTGGCTGGACGGCCTCGACCGGCACGCCGTGATCCTCGACTACGGCTGCGGCTACGGGCGGACCGTGGACGCCCTCGCCCAGCAGGGCTTCACCCACCTGGCCGGTGTCGACACCTCGGCCGGGATGATCGCCCGGGCCCGCGAACTGCACCCCGCCATGGCCTTCGACGTGCTGGACACCCCGCCGACCCTGGCCCGCCCGGACGCGAGCGTCGACGCGATCGTCCTCTTCGCGGTGCTGACCTGCGTCCCCGGCGACGAGGCCCAGCGGCGGCTGGTCGGCGAACTGCACCGCGTGCTCAAGCCGGGCGGCGTCCTCTACGTCAGCGATCTGCTCCTCCAGGAGGACGCGCGCAACCGCGACCGCTACGCCGCGTTCGCCGAGCGGTACGGCACCTACGGCGTGTTCGAGACCGGCGACGGCGCCGTCTGCCGGCACCACGCCGACGACTGGTTCCCGTCCCTGCTCGCGGACTTCGAGATCACCGACACCCGCCGGATCCCGGTGACCACCATGAACGGCAACGCCTCGTCGGGAATCCAGCTCCTCGCCCGCAGGTGACCGGGTCCCCGTGCCCCCGGGCCCCGGAAAACCGGTCGAGCGGGGCTGGCCCCGCTGCCTAGGCTCTGACCGCCACAGGGGCGGAAGGAGCAAAAGGCATGGCGGTGCATCTGATCGGCGGCGGTTGGGACGAGGGGGCTCGGCCGGAGCTGTACGGGCCGTTCCTCGACGAGGCGGGCCCGGATCCGGCGGTCGCCTGCCTGGTCATCGACGAGGGCGACGGCGCCGAGCAGTACGAGCGCTGGGCCGGGGCACTGCGCACCTCGGGCCGGCCGTGCCGGCCGTTCCCGGTGCTGGTGCCGATCGGCGGCGAGCTCGACCCGGCCGCGCTGGACGCCGCCGACGCCGTCCTGGTCTGCGGCGGCCTCACCCCGGCGTACCAGCAGGCCCTGGTCCGACCGCTCGCCGCGCACCTGACCGGGCGGCCGCTGCCGTACGCCGGGTTCTCCGCCGGCGCCGCGATCGCCGCCCGGCGGGCGGTGGTCGGCGGCTGGCTGACCGGCGGCACACCGCTCTGCCCCGAGGAGACCGGTGAGGACCTGGAGGAGTGGGAGGTCCGGGACGGCCTCGCACTGGTCGACTTCGCCGTGGAGATCCACACCGCCCAGTGGGGCACCCTGCCGCGGCTGATCGAGGCGGTGGCCACCGGCGCGGTCGAACGTGGCGTGGCACTCGACGAGAACACCGCCCTGACGGTCGACGGCCCCGCCCCCCTGGTCCGCGGCCTCGGCCGGGCCCACCTGGTCCTCCCCACCGGCAACGGCGGCGCCACCGTCCACGCCTACCGCAGCGGCGAACGCCTCCCGCTCTGAGCCCCCTGTCGCGCAGGAAGTCGGCCGGGCCGACAGATCC
>NZ_JBEOSA010000050.1:0-67339 GCF_040302625.1 Kitasatospora sp. NPDC097643
GGCCGCCTCGACCTCGGCGTGCCAGGTGGCGAAGTCGGCCGCGACGTCGGCGGTGTCCACGTGGTTGAAGTCGCCGGGGTGACCGGGCCGCCCCCGGGCTCCGGGGGCGGCGGCGCAAGGGGAGGGAAGTCGGGCGGGTCAGCTCTCTTCGCGCCAGCCCTCGTAGTCGGCGGCGAGGGTGTCGAGGGCGTGGAGGCGGGTGGGGGTCCAGCCGGTCTCGGGGGGTTCGACGACGACCAGCCACTGGGCGTCCTCGGCGTCGTCCTCGCCGGCGAGGGCGTCGCGGACGATTTCGAGTTCGCCGAGGTCGGGGTGGTTGGCGCTGAGCTCCTCCGCGGCCTCCTCGGCGGCGTCGCGGTCGGGCAGGACGAGCAGCTGCCGGGCGTGCGGGTCGGTGGTGTGGTTCTCGGTCACCGGCCCATTCTCCAGGTCGGTCGGGCGGGCTTGTCCGTGCCCCGTGGGATGCTGGTACGCGATGGCCAGGAAGAGTGCACCCGACGATCTGCTCGCCCCGCTGACCCTCGCGGTCGGCCAGGAGGAGCTGTTGCTGGACCGTGCGGTCGCCCAGGTGGTGGCGGCGGCGAAGGCGGCGGACCCGGACACGGACGTGCGGGACCTGCCTCCCGGCGGGTTGCAGCCGGGCAGTCTGGCCGAGCTGACCACTCCGTCGCTCTTCGCCGAGCGCAAGGTGATCGTGGTCCGGGCCGCCCAGGACCTCTCCGCCGACTCGGTGAAGGAGGTCAAGGCGTACATCGAGTCGCCGGCCGAGGAAGTGATCATGGTGCTGGTGCACGCGGGCGGCGCGAAGGGCAAGGGCCTGCTGGACGCCGGGCGCAAGGCGGGCGGTCGGGAGGTGGCCTGCGCGAAGCTGGCCAAGGCGAGCGAGCGGCTGGCCTTCGTCCGCGGCGAGTTCCGGACGCTGGGCCGCTCGGCCACCCCGGAGGCCTGTCAGGCGCTGCTGGACGCGCTGGGCAGCGATCTGCGCGAGTTGGCGGCCGCGTGCAGCCAGCTGACGGCGGACGTCGAGGGTGCGATCGACGAGACCGTGGTGGCCCGGTACTACAGCGGCCGGGCCGAGGCCACCGGCTTCGAGGTGGCGGACCTGGCGGTCACCGGCCGTGCCGCGGAGGCGCTGGAGCGGCTGCGCTGGGCGCTGGCCGTGGGGCAGCCGCCGACCGGCATCACCTACGCGCTGGCGTCCGGTGTGCGCAGCATCGGCCGGCTGGCGACGACCGGGCGGAACATGCGTCCGGCCGATCTGGCCCGTGAGTTGGGCATGCCGCCGTGGAAGGTCGATCGGGTCCGTCAGCAGATGCGGGGCTGGACGGGCGATGCCGTGGCCACCGCGCTGACCGCGATCGCCCAGGCGGACGCTGCGGTGAAGGGCGGCTCGGACGATCCGGCCTTCGCCCTGGAGCGCGCGGTGGTGGCGGTGGCCCGCGCCGCCCGGGCAGGGTCCCGCCCGGCCTACTGACCACCGGGGGCGCACAAGCCGCAGGCCCACAGGCCCCCAGGCTCAAGGCCCGCGGGCCGGAGGGCCGCCCGACCGCCCCCGGTCTACTTGCGGATCGCGTGGAGGGCGTCCAGGGCGTCGGCCTGGAGGGCCGACTGGAGTTCCTCCTTGCTCGGCACCTTGGTCTTCCCGTCGGTGTAACTGGCCGACCAGGAGAGGTAGTACGTCATCCCGCCGTCGCGGACGTCGATCTCGGCGCTGACGCTGTGCCAGGTCTTGTCCGAGGTGCCCGGGTCGTCCTTGTAGAGGAAGTACGCCTCCTCGCCGATTCCCGCCACGTCGGTGACCTTGTAGTTCCGCGCCCGGTAGACCTCCTTGGAGGCCGCGAACTCGGGCGCGGGGTTGACCGCCTTGTGCAGGTCGACGCGCATGTAGGCGGAGGCGTACTCGCTGTCGCCGCTGCCGGCGCCGATGCGCTTGAGCGACATGGAGCAGTTCATGCTCTCCAGGGCCGGGTGGCGGTCGCTGTGGTGGGACGGCGGGCTGGTGTCCGAGGTGGTGTAGAGCGTGAAGAGCCTGGTGGGCTTCCCGGTGGTGCAGAAGTCGTCCACCAGGTGGTAGCTGCCCAGGGAGCGCGGCGAGGACGCGGTGGTGACCATGTCGGGCAGGCTGATCACGGCTGCGGCCCACCCGGCGGAGGCGAGCAGGGCGCCGACGAAGGCCCAGACGGCGTTCCGGCGCAGTCGGGCGGCCCGGCTCGGCCCGTTGGGCCCCGGGCCCGGGGCGGCGGGCGTGGCCGGCAGCCCCGGCGCGGTGGGCAGCCCGGGCGGCGGCCCGAACCCCGGTGACGGCGGTGGCGGCGGTGGCGTGGTCATCCAGGTCCCCCTTCGAGCCGGGCGCCGGGGGTGCTCCCCGCACCTCCCCGCACCTCGCTGCACCTCGATCGCGCGTGACCCGACCATAGCGGCCGGTCCGGGGAACGCGACAGGCGTCGCAGCGGGCCTCTGGGGAAGAGACCGGCTGCGACGCCTGTCGTACTGCTCGGTGCACCGCACCCGCGTGGCGAACGCAGGCCGCGTGCGGTGCGAGTCTCGCGCGCCTCAGGGGTCCGGGTAGAGGGCCGGTCGTCCCGAGGCGGTGGGGGCCGCGAGCCCCCGGGGCGTCAGGCCTGGGCGGCCGCGTTGACGCGCTTGGTGATGGCCGACTTCTTGTTGGCGGCCTGGTTGGCGTGGATGACGCCCTTGCTCACGGCCTTGTCGAGCGCCTTGGAGGCGGCGCGGGCCAGCACGACGGCCTTCTCGGTCTCGCCGGCGGCGGCGGCCTCACGGGCCTTGCGCAGAGCGGTCTTCAGCGAGGACTTGACGGCCTTGTTGCGCAGGCGCGCCTTCTCGTTGGTCTTGTTGCGCTTGATCTGGGACTTGATGTTCGCCACGAAGGAGCCTCAGTCTGTCTCAAAGAAATCTGAACGGGGTGTGCACCGGGCGGCCGTCGGTCCAGCTGAGAGGGCATGCCGAGGCCAGGTGCAGCTGACCACGCTACCAGGGGCGGCCCGCCCGCCCCAAACCGGTCAGGCGCCGGACCGTTCGGGAGACGTCCGCCGGGGCCTGTCGGGCCCCGGGGCCGGACCGAACGGCGGCCCGCACCGTGCTCGTGGGAAGATGGGAGGGACTATTTCGATCGGACGAGACTGTCCGGTCCCCGGGAAACCGGTCAGCGATGACCCGGACACCCCCGGCCCCGGACCAACGGAGAATCGGACCAAGGTGCCCGCGACCCCCAGCAATGTGCCAGAGCCCAGCCGTACCGACCCGGCGCTGATCCGCAACTTCTGCATCATCGCCCACATCGACCACGGCAAGTCGACGCTCGCAGACCGGATGCTGCAGATCACCGGCGTCGTCGACCCCCGGCAGATGCGTGCCCAGTACCTCGACCGCATGGACATCGAGCGTGAGCGCGGCATCACCATCAAGTCGCAGGCGGTCCGCCTTCCGTGGGCGCCGCAGACCGGGCCGAACGCCGGTACGACGCACATCCTGAACATGATCGACACCCCCGGCCACGTGGACTTCACGTACGAGGTGTCCCGCTCCCTCGCCGCGTGCGAGGGCACCATCCTGGTGGTCGACGCGGCCCAGGGCATCGAGGCGCAGACCCTCGCCAACCTGTACCTGGCGCTGGAGAACGACCTCACGATCATCCCGGTGCTCAACAAGATCGACCTGCCGGCCGCCCAGCCCGAGAAGTACGCGGCCGAGATCGCGCACATCATCGGCTGCGACCCGGGTGACGTGCTCCAGGTCAGCGCCAAGACCGGTCTGGGCGTCGAGGACCTGCTGGACCACATCGTCAACACCATCCCGGCCCCGGTCGGCGTCAAGGACGCCCCGGCCCGCGCGATGATCTTCGACTCGGTGTACGACGCCTACCGCGGCGTGGTCACCTACGTGCGTGTCGTGGACGGCCAGCTCACCAAGCGCGAGCGGATCGCCATGATGTCCACCGGCGCGACCCACGAGCTGCTGGAGATCGGCGTCATCTCGCCCGAGCCGAAGGTCGCCGACGGCCTCGGCGTCGGCGAGGTGGGCTACATCATCACCGGTGTGAAGGACGTCCGGCAGTCCAAGGTCGGTGACACCATCACCTCGCAGAACAAGGGCGCCACCGAGCCGCTCGGCGGTTACAAGGACCCGCGCCCGATGGTGTTCTCCGGCCTCTACCCGCTGGACGGCTCGGACTACCCGCTGCTGCGCGACGCCCTGGACAAGCTGCGGCTCAACGACGCCGCCCTGGTGTACGAGCCGGAGACCTCGGTCGCGCTCGGCTTCGGCTACCGCTGCGGCTTCCTCGGCCTGCTGCACCTGGAGATCATCCGGGAGCGCCTGGAGCGCGAGTTCAACCTCGACCTGATCTCCACCGCCCCGAACGTGATCTACCGGGTGGTGATGGAGGACGGCACCGAGCACACCGTCACCAACCCGAGCGAGTTCCCGACCGGCAAGATCGCCGAGGTCTTCGAGCCGGTCGTGCGCGGCACCATCCTGGCGCCGAACGAGTTCGTCGGCGCGATCATGGAGCTCTGCCAGTCCCGCCGCGGCAACCTCCAGGGCATGGACTACCTGTCCGAGGACCGGGTCGAGCTGCGCTACACCCTCCCCCTCGCCGAGATCGTCTTCGACTTCTTCGACCAGCTGAAGTCCAAGACCCGCGGCTACGCCTCGCTCGACTACGAGCCCATCGGCGAGCAGAGCGCCAACCTGGTGAAGGTCGACATCCTGCTGCACGGCGACGCGGTGGACGCCTTCTCCGCGATCGTGCACAAGGACAAGGCCTACAACTACGGCGTGATGATGGCGGGCAAGCTGCAGAAGCTGATCCCGCGCCAGCAGTTCGAGGTGCCGATCCAGGCCGCGATCGGCTCCCGGGTGATCGCCCGTGAGACGGTTCGCGCGATCCGCAAGGACGTCCTCGCCAAGTGCTACGGCGGTGACATCTCGCGCAAGCGCAAGCTGCTGGAGAAGCAGAAGGAAGGCAAGAAGCGGATGAAGATGGTCGGCCGCGTGGAGGTCCCGCAGGAGGCCTTCATCGCCGCGCTGTCCACCGACGCCGAAGCGCCGAAGGAAAAGAAGTAACCGCAGGCGAAGCGAAGGGCCCGGGCACCCGCCCGGGCCCTTCCGCACGTCCGGGGCCCTTCCGCACGTCCGGGGGCCTTCCGTACGTTCGGGGGCCTTCCGTACGTCCGGGGCCGCATCGCCGCGCCGCCGCCTCCGGGGCCGCTACTTCACCGTGCTGTAGACCCCGCCGACGATCGCGGCCTTCGCCAGCCGCCCGGCCGTGCCGGTCAGCACGGTGGGCCGCATCGAGTCGTCCCCGTGGATCAGCTGGAGCAGCCCGTCCCGCCGCCCGAGGCTCACGCACTGGGCGACGTACCGGAAGCTGTACGGCTTCGCGGTGCGCCCGGTGAGCAGCTTGGCGAGGTACAGGCCCTGCGGCAGCGCGGTGGCGCAGCCCATCCGCAGGGTGCCGGTGCCGGGGAGGGTCACCGCGGCGGCGTCGCCGATCACGTGGACGTCCGGGTGCGAGACCGACCGGAGGTGGTCGTCGACCAGGGCTCGGCCGCGCTCGTCCACGGCCAGCCCGGCCTCGGCGGCCAGTGGGAGCGGCTCCAGCGAGGCGGCCCAGACGACGACGTCGGCCTCGACCGGGCCGTCGGTGGTGCGCAGCCCGTCCGGGCTGACCTCGGTGACGGTGGTGTGCTCGTGGACGGTGACGCCGAGCCGGTCGAGGACGCGCCGGACGTGGGTCCGGCCCTTGGGCGAGTAGAGGCCGCCGACCTGCCCGGCGGCGAGGATGTGCACCCGCCACCGCGGGTGGGTCTCGGCGAGTTCGGTGGCCAGTTCGATGCCGGTGGGGCCGCCGCCGATCACGGCCAGGGTGCCGGGCCGCTCGGCTCCGCGCAGCCGGCGGTCCAGTTCGGCGGCCCGCTCGACGGTGTACGCGTGTTGGGCGGCGCCGGGGACGCCGTGGAAGGCGGTGCGGCTGCCGAGGGCGTAGACCAGGGTGTCGTAGCCGAGGGTGGTGCCGTCGTCGAGCCGGACCTTGTGCCCGGCCAGGTCGAGTTCGACGGCCCGGGCCCGCCGGTGGTCGACCTTCCGGCCGCGCACGATGTGGCTGATGGTCGGCCACTGGTGCCCGTGGCCGGCCGCCTCCTCGTGCAGGCGGACCCGGTTGAGGAGCCGCTCCTCGGGGGCGACCAGGGTGATCGGGTGGTGCTTTCCGACGCGCTTGGCGACGCTGAGCCCCGCGTAGCCGGCTCCCAGGACGACGATCCGGTTCTCGGTGGTGCTGCTGCTCATCTCGTCCGCCTCCGTTCGGTGCGCCCGGGTGGGGCGCTGTTCGGGAGGGGGACGACGTGGCCGGTCAGGATGTGACGGTGACCTGCGTCACAGTGGCAGCGGGCTGATGTGGCCGAGCTTCTGCGGGTTGACCACGACGTAGGCCTCGGTGATCCGCCCGTCGGCCACGGCGAAGCCGACGACGCCCGCGACGGTGCCGGTGGCCTTCTCGTACCAGACGAGGCCGGGCTCGCCGTTGACCAGTGCGAAGTCGAGCGCGTACTCGGGGGTGAACCACTTGGCGACCAGGCCGGCCACCAGCCGCGCCACCTTGTCGGCGCCGAGGACGGGCCGGGCCGCGGCGCGGACGATGCCGCCGCCGTCGGCGTGCCAGACCACGTCGGGGTCGAGGACCTCCATCAGGCCGAGGATGTCGCCGCGGATGGTGGCGGCGGCGAAGGCCTCGACGGCCTGCCGGTGCTCGGCCGGGTCGGCCGGGTCGGCGCCGGTGCGCCTGCCGCCGGGCCCGCCGTCGCGGACCCGGCGGCGGGCCCGGGAGGCCAGCTGGCGGGTGGCGTCGGGGGTGCGGTCGAGCGAGGAGGCGATCTCCTCGAAGCCGACCGCGAAGACGTCGTGCAGCACGAACGCGGCGCGTTCGGCCGGGGTGAGCTGCTCCAGGACGGTGAGCAGGGCGAGTGAGACGGACTCGCCGCGTTCGGCCAGTTCGTCGGGGGAGTCCGGGCCCTGCGCGTACGAGACGGAGGGCTCGGGCAGCCATTCGCCGTAGTAGGCCTCGCGGCGGGCGCGGGCGGAGCCGAGCTGGTCGTAGCAGAGGCGGGTGACGACGGTGGTGAGGAAGGCCCGGGGGTCGGCGACGGTGGTGCGGTCGACGGCCTGCCAGCGCAGCCAGGCCTCCTGGAGGGCGTCCTCGGCGTCGGTGAAGGAGCCGAGCAGGCGGTAGGCGACCGAGCCCAGGTAGCGCCGGTTGGTCTCGAAGGCGTCCGGTTCCTGGTGGTCGATCACGGGCCCACGGTAGCGCCCGGCCCGGGGAACGCGAAGAGCCGGGGCGGGGGAGTCCCCGTCCCGGCTCTGCCCGCTGGGGGCGGACGGTCAGTCGACCTCGGCGACGGCCTCCGCGAACTGCGCCTGGTAGAGCCGCGCGTAGGCGCCGTCGGCGGCGATCAGCTCGTCGTGCGAGCCCTGTTCGACGATCGAGCCGTTCTCCATCACCAGGATCACGTCGGCGTCCCGGATGGTGGAGAGCCGGTGGGCGATGACGAAGCTGGTGCGGCCGGTGCGCAGCCGGGCCATGGCCCGCTGGATCAGCACCTCGGTGCGGGTGTCGACGGAGCTGGTGGCCTCGTCCAGCACCAGGATGGACGGCTGGGCGAGGAACGCCCGGGCGATGGTGATCAGCTGCTTCTCGCCGGCGCTGACGCCGGTGCCCTCGTCGTCGATGCGGGTGTCGTAGCCGTCCGGCAGGGTGCGCACGAAGCGGTCGACGTGGGCGGCCTTGGCGGCCTCGACGACCTGTTCGCGGGTGGCTCCCTGGGCGCCGTAGGCGATGTTGTCGGCGATGGTGCCGCCGAACAGCCAGGTGTCCTGGAGCACCATGCCGATGCCGGAGCGCAGGTCCTCGCGGGACATCGCGGAGACGTCGACCCCGTCGAGGGTGATCCGCCCGGAGCTGACCTCGTAGAACCGCATCAGCAGGTTGACCAGGGTGGTCTTGCCGGCACCGGTGGGGCCGACGATGGCGACGGTCTGGCCGGGTTCGACCTTGAGCGAGAGGTCCTCGATGAGCGGCTTCTCGGGGTCGTAGCGGAACGACACGTCCTGGAAGGAGACCCGGCCGTGCACCGCGTCGGGCCGTTCGGGCATGGCCGGTTCGGGGGTCTGCTCGGGGGCGTCGAGGAGTTCGAAGACCCGCTCGGCGGAGGCGACGCCGGACTGCACGAGGTTGGCCATGCTGGCGACCTGGGTGAGCGGCTGGCTGAACTGCCGCGAGTACTGGATGAACGCCTGCACGTCGCCGATGGACAGGGCGCCGCTGGCGACCCGCAGGCCGCCGACGACGGCGACCAGCACGTACTGGAGGTTGCCGATGAGCATCATCGCGGGCTGGATGATCCCGGAGATGAACTGGGCGCGGAAGCTGGAATGGAACAGCGCCTCGTTGTGCTCGCGGAAGGTCTCGGCGGATTCGCGCTGCCGCCCGAACACCTTGACCAGGGTGTGGCCGGTGTACATCTCCTCGATGTGGGCGTTGAGTTGGCCGGTGGACTTCCACTGCTGGACGAACTGCGGCTGCGCCCGCTTGCCGACCTTGGCGGCGACGACCACCGACAGCGGCACCGAGACGAGGGCGATGAGGGCGAGCAGCGGGGAGATCCAGAACATCATCGCCAGCACGCCGACCACGGTGAGCAGCGAGTTGACGACCTGTCCCAGGGTCTGCTGCATGGACTGGCCGACGTTGTCGATGTCGTTGGTGACCCGGCTGAGCACCTCGCCGCGCGGCTGCTTGTCGAAGTAACTGAGCGGCAGCCGGGCGAGTTTGGCCTCGACGTCCTGGCGCAGCCGGTAGCCGGCCCGTTGGACGGCCTTGGTGGCGAGCCGGCCCTGGACGATGCCGAAGGCGGCGGAGGCGACGTAGATGGCGAGGACCCAGAGCAGGACGGTGCCGATGGCGCCGAAGTCCATGCCCTGGCCGGGGGTGAAGTCGACGGAGGAGAGCAGGTCGGCGACGCCGCCCTCGCCGTGGGCGCGCAGTCCTTCGACGACCTGCTGCTTGGAGGTGCCGGGTGCGAAGCGGGCGCCGACGACGCCGGCGAAGATCAGGTCGGTGGCGTCGCCGAGCACCTTGGGGCCGATGACGGCGCAGCCGATGCTGAGCACGCCGAGGCCGATCACGGCGGACAGCAGGGCGCGTTCGGGGCGCAGCAGGGAGAGCAGGCGTTTGCCGGAGCCCTTGAAGTCCATGGACTTCTCGGAGCCCTGGCCGCCCATGAAGCGGCCCGGTCCGGCGGGGCCGCGGCGGGCGGCGGCGGCCTGCGAGTCGCTGGGCAGCTGGGCGTCGGGGCCGGCCGGCTTCTTGCCGGGGGCCGTCGGCTTGCCGGGGCTGGTCATGCCGCCTCCTGCTCGGTGAGCTGGGAGAGCACGATCTCCCGGTAGGTCGGGTTGTCGGCCATGAGTTCGTGGTGGGTGCCGGTGCCGACGACGGCGCCCTCGTCGAGGACGATGATGCGGTGGGCGTCGCGGATGGTGGAGACGCGCTGGGCCACGATCAGGACGGTGGCGTCGGAGGTCTCGCGGGCGAGGGCCTTGCGCAGCCGGGCGTCGGTGGCGTAGTCGAGGGCCGAGAAGGAGTCGTCGAACAGGTAGACGTCGGGTTTGCGGACGAGGGCGCGGGCGATGGCCAGGCGCTGGCGCTGGCCGCCGGAGACGTTGCCGCCGCCCTGGGCGATGGGGGCGTCGAGGCCCTCGGGGAGCTTCTCGACGAACTCCTTGGCCTGGGCGACCTCCAGGGCGTGCCAGAGGTCCTCGTCGGTGGCGTCGGGCCGGCCGTAGCGCAGGTTGCTGGCGATGGTGCCGGTGAAGAGGTAGGGCTTCTGGGGGACGAGGCCGATGCTGTCGGCGATGGCCTCGGGGGCGAGTTCGCGGACGTCGACGCCGTCGAGCAGGACCTGTCCGTTGGTGGCGTCGAACAGCCGGGGGACGAGGCCGAGCAGGGTGGACTTGCCGCTGCCGGTGGAGCCGATGACGGCGGTGGTCTCGCCGGGGCGGGCGGTGATGTCGATGCCGCGCAGCACGGGGGCCTCGGCGCCGGGGTAGCGGAAGTCGACGTCGCGCAGTTCCAGGTTGCCGCGGCGCAGCACCTCGGTGACGGGCGCGGCGGGCGGGACGACGCTGGAGGTGGTGGTGAGGACCTCGTCGATGCGTTCGGCGCAGACCTCGGCGCGCGGCACCATCATGAACATGAAGGTGGCCATCATGACGCTCATCAGGATCTGCATCAGGTAGGAGAGGAAGGCGGTGAGGGCGCCGATCTCCATGCCGCCGCTGTCGATGCGGTGGGCGCCGAACCAGAGCACGGCGACGCTGGAGGCGTTCACGACGAACATGACGGCCGGGAACATGAAGGACATCAGCCGGCCGACCTGGAGGGCGACGTGGGTGAGGTCCCCGTTGGCGTCGGCGAAGCGGGCCTGCTCGTGGTCGTCCTTGACGAAGGCGCGGATGACCCGGATGCCGGTGATCTGTTCGCGCAGGACGCGGTTCACCGTGTCGATCTTCGTCTGCATGCTGCGGAACTTGGGGCGCAGCGAGCGGACCAGCAGGACGACGACGGTGCCGAGCAGCGGGATGACGGCGAGCAGCAGGCCGGACAGCGGCACGTCCTGGTTGAGCGCCATGATGATGCCGCCGACGCACATGATCGGGGCGGCGACCATCAGGGTGAAGCTCATCAGGGCCAGCATCTGGACCTGCTGGACGTCATTGGTGGTACGGGTGATCAGGGAGGGGGCCCCGAACTGGCCGAGCTCGCGGGTGGAGAAGCTCTGCACGCGGTCGAAGACGGCGGCCCGGACGTCCCGGCCGAAGGCCATGGCGGTGCGGGCGCCGTAGTAGACGGCGCCGATCGAGCACAGGGCCTGGACCAGGGTGACGCCGATCATCACGCCGCCGACCCGCAGGATGTAGCCGGTGTCGCCCTTGACCACGCCGCTGTCGATGATGTCGGCGTTGAGGGTCGGCAGGTAGAGCGCGGCGAGGGTCGAGACCAGCTGGAGGAGGACCAGCAGGGCGATCGGTCGGGAGTAGGGGCGTAGGTACGCCCTGAGCAGTCTGATCAGCACTGGCACACTCTTGTCGTCGGCGGGTCGTTTCGCATCCCAATTCTCGGTCTTTGGTGCACTCGTACAGGAGATTCCGGCGGAGCGAGCCGGAGGTTTGTCAGTCCTTTGCCCGTTCGACACCGCGGTGGGGGTGGTGTGCCGTCTGGCCCCACCCCCTTACGGAATGACCGGTTTCCCCCTAGGCTGCTGATTGCCCCCTTGTTACTCATCGGTACCGTTCCGGTTAACCGGCACCGATCCGGTGAGGCGGGGCCCGGCGACCGCCCCCACGGGAGCCGCGACAATCCCTTGAGACGGCCACCCGCCCTCGGAGGTCCTCGTTGAGTTCCGCGCAGTCCCTGATCGACGACGGCAGTGCCGACCTCGTCGCCTCGCGACCCGCCTCCGTCGCCCATCTGTTCCTGGAGCGGGTCGCCGCGACGCCGAACGGTGAGGCGTACCGCTACCCGGCCCCGGTCGACGAGCACGCCGCGGACAGCGCCCCCGGCGCGGAGCAGTGGCGCTCGCTGACCTGGGCGCAGACCGCGACCCGGGTGAAGGCGGTGGCCGCCGGGCTGATGGCGCTCGGCATCCAGCCCGAGGACCGGGTCGCCCTGGCCTCCTCCACCCGGCTCGAATGGGTCATCGCGGACCTCGGCAACATGTGCGCGGGCGCCGCCACCACGACCGTCTACCCCAGCACCAACGCGGACGAGACGGTCTTCATCCTCTCCAACTCCGGCTCCCGGGCGCTGTTCGCGGAGAACGTCGCGCAGCTGGCCAAGGCGGTCGGGCAGATCGAGCAGCTGCCCGAACTGCGCACCGTCATCCTCTTCGACGCCCCCGCCGAGGCCCCCGAGACCGCCGGCCTGGACCTGCTCACCCTCGCCGAGCTGGAGCAGCGCGGCGCCGAGTACCTGGAGCAGCACCCGGACGCCGTCGAGAAGTGCGTCGCCGCGCTCGACAAGGAGCAGCTGGCCACCCTGATCTACACCTCCGGCACCACCGGCCGCCCCAAGGGCGTGCGGCTGGTGCACGACTGCTGGGCGTACGAGGGCCGGGCCCAGGAGGCCAGCGGGCTGCTGAGCGCCGACGACGTCCAGTTCATGTGGCTGCCGCTGTCGCACGTGTTCGGCAAGACGCTGATCTCCGGCCAGATCGCCACCGGCCACGTGATGGCCGTGGACGGCCGGGTCGACCGGATCATCCACAACCTGCCGGTCATCCGCCCGACGGTGATGGCCTCCGCGCCGCGCATCTTCGAGAAGGTGTACAACGGCATCGCCGGGAAGGCCCGGGCCGAGGGCGGGGCCAAGTACAAGATCTTCCTGTGGGCCGCCAAGGTCGCCCGCGACCACGCCCGGGTCGTCCAGGAGAACCGGATCGCCACCGGCGCCGGCACCGCCCCGCTGGGCCTGCGGCTCCAGCACGCGCTGGCCGACAAGCTGGTCTACGCGAAGATCCGCGCGGCCTTCGGCGGGCAGCTGAAGGGCGCGGTCTCCGGCAGCGCCGCGCTGGCCCCCGAGATCGGCTACTTCTTCCTCGGCGCCGGCGTGCCGATCCTGGAGGGCTACGGCCTCAGCGAGACCAGCGCCGGCTCCTGCGTCAACCGCAAGGAGGACGTGCGGATCGGCACGGTGGGCCGGGCGCTGCCGGGCACCGAGGTGCGGATCGCCGAGGACGGCGAGATCCTGCTGCGCGGCCCCGGCGTCATGCGCGGCTACCACAACCTGCCGGAGAAGACCGCCGAGGTGCTGGAGGCGGACGGCTGGTTCCACACCGAGGACATCGGCGAGCTCAGCCCGGACGGCTTCCTGCGGATCACCGACCGCAAGAAGGACCTGTTCAAGACCTCCGGCGGCAAGTACGTCGCGCCCAGCGAGGTCGAGGGCAAGTTCAAGGCGGTCTGCCCGTTCGTCAGCAACATCCTGGTGATCGGCAACGGCCGCAACTACTGCACCGCGCTGATCGGCCTGGACGAGGCGGTCATCATGCCGTGGGCCGCCGAGCACGGCCTGGCCGGGAAGTCCTACGCCGAGGTGGTCGCCGACCCGCAGGTGCACCAGCTGATCGAGGGCTTCGTGAAGCGCCTCAACGCCGACCTCCAGCGCTGGCAGACGATCAAGAAGTTCCACCTGCTGCCGCGCGACCTCGACATCGAGCACGGCGAGCTCACCCCGAGCCTGAAGATCAAGCGCCCGGTGGTCGAGAAGACGTACGCGGACGCCGTCGCCGCGATGTACGCGGGCGCCAACGAGGCCTGATCCGGCCCCGCTCCCGTACGGTCCGCGAAGGCTTCGCGGACCGTACGGGACAATGGGGGCATGCCCTCCGCACTCCCCGACGGCGAACCGGTGCCGTCCGACGGTTCCCTGCCCGCGCACGCCCTCACCGGCCTCGGACAGCGGCCCTTCGGCTTCTACCTGCACGTGCCGTACTGCGCCAGCCGCTGCGGCTACTGCGACTTCAACACCTACACGGCCACCGAGCTGCGCTCCTCGGGGGCGGTCGCCTCGCAGGACACCTACGCGGACAACGTGGTCGCCGAGATCCGGCTGGCCCGGCGCGTCCTGGGCGACGCCGACCTGCCCGTGCGGACGGTCTTCCTCGGCGGCGGCACCCCCACCCTGCTGCCCGCCCGGGACCTGGTGAAGATGCTCGCCGCGATCCGGGACGAGTTCGGGCTGGCCGAGGACGCCGAGGTCACCACCGAGGCCAACCCGGAGTCCGTCGACCCGGCGTACCTGACCGAGCTGCGCGAGGGCGGCTACAACCGGATCTCCTTCGGCATGCAGAGCGCCCGCCCGCACGTGCTGCAACTGCTCGACCGCCACCACACCCCGGGCCGCCCCGAGGCCTGCGTGGCCGAGGCCCGCGCAGCCGGCTTCGAGCACGTCAACCTGGACCTGATCTACGGCACGCCCGGCGAGTCCGACGACGACTGGCGGGCCTCCCTGGACGCCGCCATCGGCGCCGGGCCGGACCACGTCTCCGCGTACTCGCTGATCGTCGAGGAGGGCACCCGGCTCGCCGCCCGGGTCAAGCGCGGCGAGCTGCCGATGATCGACGACGACGTGCACGCCGACCGCTACCTCATCGCCGAGCAGGCCCTCGCCGCCGCCGGGTACTCCTGGTACGAGGTCTCCAACTGGGCCACCACCCCCGAGGGCCGCTGCCGCCACAACGAGCTCTACTGGACCGGCGCCGACTGGTGGGGCGCCGGCCCCGGCGCGCACAGCCACGTCGGCGGCGTCCGCTGGTGGAACGCCAAGCACCCCGCCGCCTACGCCCGGGCCCTCGCCGAGGCCCGCACCCCGGCCCAGGGCCGCGAGGTCCTGGCCGAGGAGGACCGCCGGGTCGAACGCATCCTGCTGGAGCTGCGCCTGGTCGAGGGCGTCTCCCTCGACCTGCTCACCCCCACCGGCCGCGAGGCAGCCGCCCGCGCCCTCGCCGACGGCCTCCTGGCCCCGGAGCCCTACCAGACCGGCCGCGCCGCCCTGACCCTCCAGGGCCGCCTGCTGGCGGACGCGGTGGTGCGGGACCTGGTGGACTGATCCCCGCGCGTGCGAGCTAGTCCAGCGGCTCCACCGTGGTGAAGTCGATCAGTTCCTCCACCTTCCCCAGCAGCTCGGGCTCCAGGTCCTTGTAGCTGTTCACCTTGGAGAGGATGTGCTTCCAGGCGGCCGGGGTGTCCACCGGCCAGCCGAGGCGGCGGCAGGTGCCCTGCTTCCAGTCCTCACCGCGGGGGACGGCGGGCCAGGCGGGGATGCCGACGCTGGCGGGCTTCACGGCCTGCCAGATGTCGATGTAGGGGTGGCCGACGACCAGCACGGAATCGCCGGTGACCTGGGCGGCGATGCGGTGCTCCTTGGTGCCGGGGAGCAGGTGGTCGACCAGGACGCCCAGCCGCCGGCCGGGGCCGGGGGCGAAGTCGGCGACGATCGCGGGCAGGTCGTCGACGCCCTCCAGGTACTCGACCACGACGCCCTCGATCCGCAGGTCGTCGCCCCAGACCCGCTCGACCAGTTCGGCGTCGTGCCGGCCCTCGACGTAGATCCGGGACTCGCGGGCGACCCGGGCCCGGGCGCCGCGGACGGCGATCGAGCCGGAGGCGGTGCGCCCGGGCGCCTTCGACGGCGCCGGGCCGGCCGGGCGGACCAGGGTGACCACCCGGCCCTCCAGCAGGAAGCCGCGCGGCACCAGCGGGAACACCCGGTGCTTGCCGAAACGGTCCTCCAGGGTGACGGTGAACCCCTCGGCGGTCCTCTCGCAGCGCACCACCGCCCCGCAGAAGCCGGTCGCCGCCTCCTCGACCACCAGGTCCCGCTCGGCGGGCACCTCCGGGGCCGGGGCCTGTTTCTTCCACGGCGGGGTCAGATCGGGTCCGTACTGGCGGCTGCGCATGGAGGCGACTATACGGACGGACCGTCAGAGACCCGGCGCGCCCCAGACCGGGAACCAGCGGCTGAGGTCCTTCTCCAGCCGCAGGTCGTTCCCCAGCAGCGCGTTCACCTGGAGCTCCAGCGGGCTGTTGCGCTTCTCCCCGCCGCCGGGCATCGGCGCGAACGGGTAGAAGGTGCCGCGCTTGTAGAGGTAGACCAGCGCCAGTGACTGCCCCTGCGCGCTCCGGAAGGCGACCAGCGAGCAGAGCAGCTGCGGGCCGAAGCCGTTCGCCTCCAGCTCGCTGTTGACCGCGTGCAGGTCGTTGACCAGCTCCGGCAGCTCCTCGGGGGAGTGCCGGGCGAGCAGCCAGGAGTAGCCGTAGTCGTCCTTGGAGGCCTCGACGGGCACGCCGCCGCGCCCGGTGTCGGCGTCCAGCAGCTCGTGGACCTGCTGCTCGACCTGGCCGAAGGCCGCGCCCTCGACGGCGGCGAAGCAGACCGAGCCGAGCCCGGTGGGCCTGAAGCCCGCCCCGGCCTCCAGGGTGAGCGCGGCGGACGGCACGCCGAACAGCTGGTCGAGGTCGGGCTTGACCGGCTTGGTGCGGCCGAACAGGGTGTCCAGGAATCCCACGGCGGTCCTCTCTCGACGGGAACGGGCGTCAGCGGCCGAGCTGCTCGGAGATCTTCGCCAGCTGGGCCAGCCGCTTCTCCAGCGTCGGGTGGGTGGAGAACAGCTGGGTGGCGGCGTCCCGGGCACTCAGCGCGGGGGCGAAGTAGAAGGCGTTGTACGGCTGCGCCTGGCGCAGGTCCTTGCTGGGGATGGCGGCGATCTGCCCGGTCACCTTGGTCAGCGCCGAGGCGAGGGCGCTGGGCCGGCCGGTGAGCTGGGCGGCGGCCCGGTCGGCGGCGAGCTCCCGGTAGCGGGAGAGCAGCCGGGTGAGCAGGAAGCTGATCGCGTAGACCACCATCGACACCAGCGGGATGATCAGGGCGGCGATGGCCGCGTTCTGGTCGTTGTTGTTGCGGCCGCCGAGGAACCCGCCGTACATCGCGATCCGGGTCATCGCCCCGGCGAGGACGCCGAGGAAGCCGGCCACCGTCATCACCGCGACGTCCCGGTGGGCGACGTGGGACAGCTCGTGCGCGAGCACGCCCTCCAGCTCCTCCGGCTCCAGCCGGCGCAGCAGGCCGGTGGTGACGCACACCACGGCGTTCTGCGGGTTGCGGCCGGTGGCGAAGGCGTTCGGCATGTCGTTGTCGGCGACCGCCACCCGGGGCTTGGGCATGTCGGCGAGCGCGCAGAGCCGGTCGATGGTGCCGTGCAGCTGGGGGTACTGCTCCGGGGTCACCTGGTGGGCGCCCATCGCCCGCTCGGTGATCTTGTCGCTGAACCAGAACTGGGCCACGAAGAGCCCGCCGGAGATCAGCACGATCAGCGGCCAGGCGCCGCGCAGCAGCGCGATCAGCAGGCCGGTGAATCCGACGTACAGCAGCCCGATCACGAACATGGTCGCGACCATCCGGCCGGTCAGTCCGCGGTCCGGCGCGAAACGGGTGTGCTGGCCCGAGCTCGACATCGCTTGCTCCTCCGTTCGCCGTCGCTATCGATGCTGCCACCCGGACGGCCCCTCGGCACCACCCCCGCGCCGGGAACTGCGGGCAGGATCACCCCGGCCGGGCCGTTCCTGCCGTCGGACCCGGGCCGTACACTGGCAGGTACGGTTTTGGCACTCGTGTGTTCAGAGTGCCAAGGCCCCGGTCCTCCGGGGGCACCAGCCACAACGGACACACAACGGACAACGTGCGAAGACGGAGGTGCGTGCCCCATGGCCGGAGAGGTCCGCCAGCTGGACGACCGCAAGCTCGCCGTGCTCCGCGCGATCGTCCAGGACTACGTGGGCACCGAGGAGCCGGTCGGCTCCAAGGCGCTGGTGGAACGGCACAACCTCGGGGTCTCCCCGGCCACCGTCCGCAACGACATGGCGGCGCTGGAGGAGGAGGGATACATCCACCAGCCGCACACCAGCGCCGGGCGCATCCCCACCGACAAGGGCTACCGCCTGTTCGTCGACAAGCTGGCCGAGATCAAGCCGATGACCGCCCCCGAGCGCCGGGCGATCCGGCACTTCCTGGACGGCGCCGTCGACCTGGACGACGTGGTCGCGCGGACGGTGCGCCTGCTCGCCCAGCTGACCCGGCAGGTCGCGGTGGTCCAGTACCCCTCGCTGTCCCGGTCCACCGTCCGGCACATCGAGCTGGTGGCGCTGGCGCCGGCCAAGGTGATGCTGGTCCTGATCACCAACACCGGCCGGGTCGAGCAGCGGCTGGTGGACTGCCCGGGCACGGTCGGCGAGACCCTGCTGGCGGACCTGCGGGCCCGGATCAACGTGCGGGCCGTCGGCCAGCGCCTGCCGGACGTCCCGGGGCTGCTGGAGGAGCTGCCGGCGATGGTCGAGCAGGCCGACCGGCCGACCGTCACCACCGTCCTGGCGACGCTGTTCGAGGCGCTCGCCGAACAGAACGAGGAGCGGATCATGCTGGCCGGCACGGCCAACCTGACCCGCTTCGGGCACGACTTCCCGCTCACCATCCAGCCGGTGCTGGAGGCGCTGGAGGAACAGGTCGTCCTGCTCCGCCTCCTGGGTGAGACCGCGGACGCCGGGATGACGGTCCGGATCGGGCGGGAGATCGCCTACGAGGGGCTGAATTCCACCTCGGTGGTGTCGGTCGGTTACGGTTCGGGCGACGAGAGCGTGGCCAAACTGGGTGTGATCGGTCCGACCCGGATGGACTACCCGGGCACAATGGGGGCGGTGCGAGCGGTGGCGCGGTACGTGGGTCAGATCCTGGCCGAGTCGTAGCAATCGACCGCCGTTAGATTTCTAACGGTGGTGTCCAGTCGCAGCACTACTACAGGCGGAACAAGCGGAGCATTTGGTGGCCACGGACTACTACGCGGTACTCGGCGTCCGACGGGATGCGGGGCAGGACGAGATCAAGAAGGCGTTCCGGCGCCTGGCACGCGAACTGCACCCGGACGTCAACCCGGACCCGAAGACGCAGGAGCGGTTCAAGGAGATCAACGCCGCCTACGAGGTGCTCTCCGACCCGCAGAAGCGCCAGGTCTACGACCTCGGCGGCGACCCGCTGTCCCCGGGCGGCGGCGCGGGAGCGGGCTTCGGCGCGGGCGCGGCCGGGTTCGGCTTCTCCGACATCATGGACGCCTTCTTCGGCGCCGCCGCCGGCCAGCGCGGCCCGCGCTCGCGCACCCGGCGCGGCCAGGACGCCATGATCCGGCTGGAGATCACCCTGGAGGAGGCCGCCTTCGGCACCACCAAGGAGCTCCAGGTCGACACGGCCGTCACCTGCACCACCTGCAACGGTGAGGGCGCCGCGCCGGGCACTTCGGCGCAGACCTGTGACATGTGCCGCGGCAAGGGCGAGGTCTCCCAGGTCACCCGGTCGTTCCTCGGCCAGGTCATGACCTCCCGCCCCTGCCCGCAGTGCCAGGGCTTCGGCACCGTCGTGCCGACCCCGTGCCCGGAGTGCGCCGGCGACGGCCGGGTCCGCGCCCGTCGCACCCTGACCGTCAAGATCCCGGCCGGTGTCGACAACGGCACCCGGATCCAGCTGGCCGGCGAGGGCGAGGTCGGCCCCGGCGGCGGCCCGGCCGGCGACCTGTACGTCGAGATCGCCGAGACCACCCACGCGGTCTTCCAGCGGCGCGGGGACGACCTGCACTGCACCGTCACCATCCCGATGACGGCGGCCGCGCTCGGCACCCAGGTGCCGTTGCAGACCCTGGACGGGCTGGAGGAGGTCGACATCCGGCCCGGCACCCAGTCCGGCCAGTCGATCCCGCTGCACGGCCGGGGCATCACCCACCTGCGCGGGGGCGGCCGGGGCGACCTGATAGTGCATGTCGAGGTGCAGACGCCCACCAAGCTCGACCCCGAGCAGGAGGAGCTGCTGCGCCGGCTGGCGGTGCTGCGCGGCGAGGAGCGTCCGTCCGGGCAGTTCGCGCCCGGCCAGCAGGGCCTGTTCTCGCGCCTGAAGGACGCGTTCAACGGCCGCTAGCCGTCCCGCGGAGGGGTGCCGGGACCGGTCCCGGCACCCCTTTCGCGTTCCCGTTCCGTCCGCGTTCCGCCCCCCGCCCCGGAGGTTCCCCGCATGACCGCCCCCGTCTTCGTCGTCGAGACCGAGCGGATCGCCGCCGCCGCGCCCGGCGCCGTGGTGCTCCTGGACGGGCCGGAGGGGCGGCACGCGGCCGCGGTGAAGCGGCTGACGGCCGGTGAGGCGGTCACCCTGGCCGACGGGCTGGGGCTGGGCGTGGACGGCACCGTCGCGCAGGTGCACGGCAAGGACGCGATCGAGGTCACCGTGGCGGCCGTGCGGCGGGAGCCGGAGCCGGCGCCGCGGATCGTCGTGGTCCAGGCGCTGCCCAAGGGCGACCGCGGCGAGCTGGCCGTGGAGACCATGACCGAGGTCGGCGTGGACGTGGTGATCCCGTGGTCGGCCTCCCGCTGCATCACCCAGTGGAAGGGCGACCGCGGCGCCAAGGCGCTCGCCAAGTGGCGGGCCACTGCCCGGGAGGCGGGCAAGCAGTCCCGCCGGCTGCGCTTCCCCGAGGTGCACGAGCCGATGACCACCCGGCAGCTGGCGCCGGTGCTGGCCCGGGCCGCGTTCGCGGCCGTGCTGCACGAGGAGGGCGCCGAGCCGCTGGCGCTGGCCGCGCTGCCGGCGGCGGGGGACCTGGTGCTGGTGGTCGGGCCCGAGGGCGGGGTCTCGCCGGAGGAGCTGACGGCCTTCGCCGAGGCTGGGGCCAAGCCGTACCGGCTGGGCCCCTCGGTGCTGCGCACCTCGACCGCCGGGGTGGCCGCCGGGGCCCTGCTGCTCGGGCGCACCGGCCGCTGGTCCTGAGCCGGCGGCTCCCCGGGGGCGTGCGGCTCGCCCGGTGGGCGGGACTCTGCGAAAACCGGGGCGCGTCGTACGCGTACGTGCCTACGCTGGCCGCGTGACGGAACCCCTGAGCACCCCAGCGGGCGCCTACCTGCGCCACCCCCATCTGCACGGTGACCTGGTCACCTTCGTCGCCGAGAACGACATCTGGCTGGCCCCGCTGGACGGCGGCCGGGCCTGGCGGCTGACCGCCGACCACCTGCCGGTCCACCACCCCCGGTTCTCTCCGGACGGGCGGCACATCGCCTTCACCTCCGCCCGCGACGGCGCGCCCGAGGTGCACGTGGTGCCGGTGGACGGCGGCCCGGCCCGGCGGCTGACCCACTGGGGCAGCGACCAGACCCAGCTCCAGGGCTGGACGGCCGACGGCCGTCCGATCGCCACCACCACCGCCGGCGAGGCCACCCTGCGCCGCACCTGGGCGCACGCCCTGCCGCTGGACGGCGGCGAGTCGGTGCGGCTGCCGTACGGGCCGGTCGGCGGGCTGGCCTTCGAGCCGGGCGGCGACCGGGTGCTGCTGGGCACCGTCAACAACCGCGAGCCGGCCTGGTGGAAGCGCTACCGGGGCGGCCGGGCGGGCAAGCTGTGGATCGGCCGGGACGAGTTCGTCCGGGTGCACGAGGAGCTGGACGGCCAGCTCTCCTCGCCGCTGTGGGTAGCCGGTCCTGACGGGGGGCAAGGCGGCAGGATCGCCTTCCTCTCCGACCACGAGGGCGTCGGCGAGCTGTACTCCAGCCTCCCGGACGGCTCCGACCTGCGCCGCCACACCACCTCCCCGGACGGCTTCTACGCCCGCAACGCCACCACCGACGGCACCCGGGTGGTCTTCCACCGGGCCGGCGACCTGTTGCTGCTGGACGACCTGGACGGCGCCGAGCCGCGCCGGCTGGACGTCCGGCTGGCCGGCCCGCGCACCGGCCGCCGCCCCCGCCCGGTGCACGCCGCGCACTGGCTGGAGTCCGTCGCCCCCGACCGCACCGGCCGGGCCAGCGCCGTGGTGGTGCGCGGCGGCGTGCACTGGCTGACCCACCGCGAGGGCCCGGCCCGGGTGCTGGACGAGACCCCGGGCGTGCGCGGGCGGCTGGCCCGGGTGGTGCCGGGCGAGGACGGCGCGCAGGGCGTGCTGTGGGTGTCCGACGCCGAGGGCGAGGACGGCCTGGAGTTCGCCCCCGTCGTGCAGGGCGCCGAGCGGCGCCGGCTGGCGGCCGGGCAGCTCGGCCGGGTGAACGCCCTGACGGTCTCCCCGGACGGCAAGCACGCGGCGCTCGGCGTGCACGACGGCCGGGTGCTGCTGGTCACCCTGGCCGACGGTGCCGTGCACGAGCTGGCCCGCAGCACCGACGGGGAGGTGAGCGGGCTGGTGTTCAGCCCGGACTCGGCCTGGCTGGCCTGGTCGCGCCCGGTGCCGGGGATGGGCCCGTACTCGCTGCGCCAGATCGTGCTGGCCAACCTGGCCACCCGGACGGTGGGCGAGGCCACCCAGCAGCGCTTCATCGACACCTCGCCGGCGTTCACCGCGGACGGCCGGTACCTGGCCTTCCTGTCGGTGCGCAACTTCGACCCGGTGTACGACTCGCACGTCTTCGACCTGTCCTTCCCCAACGGCTGCCGCCCGTACCTGATCACGCTGGCCGCTGACACGCCGTCCCCGTTCGGGCCGCAGCGGGCCGGGCGGTCGGTCGGCGGCGAGGAGGACGAGCCGCGCGGCAAGAAGTCGGACGGCGAGGAGGGCGCCGCGGACGCCCCGCCGGTCACCCGGGTCGACCTGGACGGCATCGCCGACCGGATCGTCCCGTTCCCGGTCGAGGGCGGCCGGTTCGGCGCGCTCCGGGCCGCGAAGGACGGCGTGCTCTGGACGCGGGTCCCGCTGCTCGGTGAACTCGGCGACGAGGCGGCCTCGTTGGAGGACGAGCGGCCCCGGGCCACGCTGGAGCGCTTCGACCTGCGCAAGCGCCGCGCCGAGCCGCTGGTGCACGGGCTGGACGGCTTCGCGGTCAGCGGCGACGGCACCCGGCTGGCGGTGCTGGACGAGGGCGAGCTGCGGATCGTCCCGGCCGACCACAAGTCGGGCGGCGAGGACGACGAGGTCGCCGTCGACCTGGCCCGGCTGCGGGTCACCGTCGACCCGGCCGCCGAGTGGGCGCAGATGTTCGCCGAGAACGGCCGGCTGATGCGGGACAACTTCTGGCGCCCCGATCTGGCCGGCGTCGACTGGGCCGGCGTGCTGGAGCGCTACCGGCCGCTGGTGGAGCGGGTCGGCTCGCACGACGACCTGGTCGACCTGCTCTGGGAGGTGCACGGCGAACTCGGCACCTCGCACGCCTACGTGATGCCGTACGGCCGGCACACCGAGCCCGCCCGGCGCCAGGGCCTGCTCGGCGCGGACCTGGTCAAGGACGGCGACCAGTGGCGGATCGCCCGGATCCTGCCCGGGGAGTCCTCCGACCCGAGGGCCCGTTCGCCGCTGGCCGCGCCCGGGGTGGCGATCCGCCCCGGCGACGCGGTACTGGCCGTCAACGGCCGCCCGGTGGACCCGGTCACCGGCCCGGCGCCGCTGCTGGCCGGCACCGCCGGGCAGCCGGTCGAGCTGACCGTGGCCGGCAAGGACGGCACCGACCAGCGCCACCCGGTGGTCGTCCCGCTCGCCGACGAGGAGCCGCTGCGCTACCACGACTGGGTGGCCGGGCGGCGCTCGGCCGTCCGGGAGCTGTCCGGCGGGCGGCTCGGCTACCTGCACGTCCCGGACATGCAGACCACCGGCTGGGCGCAGATCCACCGGGACCTGCGCTCGGAGATGGCCCGCGAGGGCGTGATCGTCGACATCCGGGAGAACCGGGGCGGTCACACCTCGCAGCTGGTGATCGAGAAGCTGGCCCGCCGGATCGTCGGCTGGGACGTCGCCCGGGACATCGCCACCCCGCTGCCCTACCCCGGCGACGCCCCGCGCGGGCCGATCGTCGCGCTCGCCAACGAGTTCTCCGGCTCGGACGGCGACATCGTCAACGCCGCCATCCAGGCGCTGGGGATCGGCCCGGTGGTCGGCACCCGGACCTGGGGCGGGGTGATCGGCATCGACAGCCGCTACCGGCTGGTCGACGGCACCCTGGTCACCCAGCCCAAGTACGCGTTCTGGATGGAGGGTTACGGCTGGGGCGTGGAGAACCACGGCGTCGACCCGGACGTCGAGGTGCCGTTCGCCCCGCACCAGTGGGCGGCCGGCGCGGACCCGCAGCTGGCCGAGGGCGTCCGGATCGCCCTCGCCGCCCTGGCCGACACCCCGGCCCGCACGGCGCCGCCGCTGCCCTGGGAGTAGTTCGGTAGTCGCCCCGGCGAGCAACGGAGCAGGAAGTCGGACGGGCCGACTTCCTGCTCCGCGGGGTGAGTAGGATGCGGGGCTGTTCTTGATCGGATCCGGATCGACAGTCCACGGGGGAGCACATGGCACAGGGCTATCCGCCGCCGCAGCAGTACGGGGAGAACCCGTACGCCGCCCAGAACCCGCCGCAGCCGTACGGGCAGCAGCCCTACCCGGCCCAGCCGCAGTACCAGCAGCAGCCGTACCCGCCGCAGCAGCCCTACCAGCAGCAGCCGCCGCAGCCGCAGCAGGCCTACCAGCAGCCGTACCAGGAGCAGCAGCCGTACCCGGCCCAGCCGCAGTACCAGCAGCCCGCCGAGTACCGGCCGCCGACGCCCAAGGAGGCGGGCGGCGGGCGGCGTTTCCTGGCGATCGTGGTCGACTGGCTGCTCGCCGTCGGCCTCGGCTTCGTCGCCGCCAACGCGGCCGGCCAGCCCAAGACCACCACCACCCACGTGGCCGGCCACGCGGTGCAGCACAACAGCGGCCCGGCCGTGCCCTACTTCGTGGCGCTGCTGGTCGTCGGCCTCCTGGTCTCCTTCCTCAACCAGGTGGTGCTGGCCCGCCTCACCGGCTTCAGCGTCGGCAAGGGTCTGCTGGCGATGCGGGTGATCCGCAGCAAGCGCGTCATGCGCCCCAACACCTGGCGGCTGACCCGGCGTTGGCTGCTCGGTTTCGTCTTCCTCGCGGTCGCCCTGATCTCCGAGGACTTCGACCTGGACGACGGCGACATCGTCGGCATGCGCGCGGTGCGCTGGAAGCACCTCCAGGAGTACCAGCAGGCGGCGGCGGGGCTCGGCTAGGCTGCCGCCGTACGGCCCCGAGACAGCACGGACACGACCCGAGGAGACGCCGATGGCCGGCGAGCCGCAGCCCGACTGCCTGTTCTGCAAGATCGTCGCGGGCGAGATCCCGGCGACCGTGGTGCGCAAGACCGAGCGTATCCTCGCCTTCCGCGACATCGCGCCGAAGGCGCCGGTGCACGTCCTGGTCATCCCGCACGTCCACTACCCGAACGCCGCCGCGCTGGCCGCCGCCGAGCCCGAGCTCGCCGGTGAACTCCTCGCCGAGGCGGGCGCGGTGGCCCGGGACGAGGGCCTCGAGGACTACCGGCTGATCTTCAACACCGGCGCCGGCGCCGGGCAGACGATCTTCCACGCGCACGTCCACGTGCTCGGTGGCGTGTCGATGTCCGAGCGCATGGTCTGACGTTCCGTGTCCCAGCGCGAACTCGTCGTCCTCGGCACCGCCAGCCAGGTGCCCACCCGGCACCGCAACCACAACGGCTACCTGCTCCGCTGGGACGGCGAGGGCCTGCTGTTCGACCCCGGCGAGGGCACCCAGCGGCAGATGCTGCACGCCGGGGTCTCGGCCACCCAGATCACCCGGATCGCCGTGACGCACTTCCACGGCGACCACTGTCTGGGCCTCGCCGGGGTGATCCAGCGGATCAACCTCGACCGCGTCCCGCACCCGGTGGACGTCTACTTCCCGGCCTCCGGGGAGGTCTACTTCGAGCGGCTGCGGCACGCCACCGCCTACCACGAGACGGCCGTGCTGCGGCCCCGGCCGATCGACGAGCCGGGCCCGCTGCCCGCGCCCGGCGCCCGGTTCGCGCTGGACGCCGTCCGGCTCTCGCACCCCGTGGAGTCCTTCGGCTACCGGCTGTCCGAGCCGGACGGCCGCCGGCTGGTGCCCGACCGGCTCGCCGCGTTCGGCGTCCACGGCCCGCAGGTCGGCCGCTTGCAGCACGAGGGCGCGATCGAGGTGGACGGCCGCCGGGTCACCCTGGACGAGGTCAGCGAGCCCCGGCCCGGGCAGCGCTTCGCCTTCGTGATGGACACCCGGCTCTGCGACGGCGTGCACGAACTCGCCGAGGGCGCCGACCTGCTGGTCGTCGAGTCCACCTTCACCGACGCCGACGCCCACCTCGCCGAGGACCACGGCCACCTCACCGCCGGGCAGGCCGCCAAGGTGGCCGCCGAGGCGGGGGTGCGCACCCTCGTGCTGACCCACTTCTCGCAGCGCTACCCGGACCTCGGCCAGCACCTCGCCGACGCCCGCAAGCACTTCGACGGCCACCTCGTGCTGGCCGAGGACCTCGCCCGGGTGCCCGTCCCGCACCGGCGCCAGCCCTAGGCCCGCCGGTGCCCGACGGAAAAGGGCTCGCGCCGTCCCCCGATCTGCCGCAGCATCGACGGGTGCGGCCCCGCCGCCCGCCGCAGCGATCACGCACGCGGCGTACCCTGGTGCCCCGGAGAGACCGCGCGGCACACGACACCACGGATGGGATGAGGCAGGCCCCAGCGCCGACCTATGAGTGACACACCGCAGACCCGTACCAACGGACGGTCGCGCCCCGAACCGGCCGAAGACGGCCGTGTCAGCGCCCGGATCGTCATCCCCGAGAAGCACCCGATGGTCACCCTGCTCGGCACGGCGGACTCGCTGCTGCGCGTGATCGAACAGGGCTTCCCCGCCGCCGACATCCACGTCCGCGGCAACGAGGTGACCGCGACCGGGGCCCACGCCGAGGTCGCCCTGGTCCAGAAGCTCTTCAACGAGATGATGCTGGTGCTGCGCACCGGCCAGCCCCTGACGGAGGACTCCGTGGAGCGCTCCATCGCCATGCTCCGCAGCGCCGAGGTCGACCCGGACAGCCCGGCGCCGTCCCAGGTGTTCACCGCGAACATCCTGTCCAACCGGGGCCGTACGATCCGCCCCAAGACCCTCAACCAGCAGCGCTACGTCGAGGCGATCGACAAGCACACGATCACCTTCGGCCTCGGCCCCGCGGGCACCGGCAAGACCTACCTCGCGATGGCCAAGGCCGTCCAGGCCCTCCAGGCCAAGGAGGTCAACCGGATCATCCTGACCCGCCCGGCGGTCGAGGCGGGGGAGCGGCTGGGCTTCCTGCCCGGCACCCTCTACGAGAAGATCGACCCGTACCTGCGCCCGCTCTACGACGCGCTGCACGACATGATGGACCCGGACTCCATCCCGCGCCTGATGGCGGCCGGCACCATCGAGGTCGCCCCGCTCGCCTACATGCGCGGCCGCACCCTCAACGACGCCTTCATCATCCTGGACGAGGCCCAGAACACCTCGCCCGAGCAGATCAAGATGTTCCTCACCCGCCTCGGGTTCAACTCCCGGGTGGTGGTCACCGGCGACACCAGCCAGATCGACCTCCCGGCCGGCACCCGCAGCGGCCTCAAGGTCGTCCAGGAGATCCTGGCCGACGTGCCCGACATCCACTTCTCCGTCCTCACCAGCACCGACGTGGTCCGCCACAAGCTGGTCGGCCGGATCGTGGACGCCTACGAGCGCTGGGACGCCCAGCAGGAGGCCGGGGAGAGCACCCCGGCCGCCCGCAAGCCCGCCCCCCGGCGCCCGCGCGCACCCCGACAGTCCCACCGCACCGAAAGCTGAGTACGCAGCCCGTCATGTCGATCGACATCGCCAACGAGTCCGGCTGGGACGCCGACGAGGAAGCCATCCTCGACGTCGCCCGCTTCGCCCTGGACAAGATGCGGATCCACCCGCAGTCCGAACTGTCCGTGATCCTGGTGGACGGTGCGGCGATGGAGGAGCTGCACATCCAGTGGATGGACCTCCCCGGCCCCACCGACGTGATGTCCTTCCCGATGGACGAGCTGCGCCCCGGCAAGGAGGGCGAGGAGCTGCCGCAGGGCCTGCTCGGCGACATCGTGCTCTGCCCCGAGGTCGCCCAGCAGCAGGGCCAGGCGGCCCCGTCCAAGCACTCGATGGACGAGGAGCTCCAGCTGCTCACCGTCCACGGCGTGCTGCACGTCCTCGGCTACGACCACGAGGAGCCCGAGGAGGAGGAGGAGATGTTCGCCCTCCAGAAGCGGATCCTGGACGACTGGCGGGCGGGCCGCGGCCTCGGCGGCATCTCCCCGGCTCCCACCACCCACTGAGCGCGGAGCCCGAACCCCTGTGAGTGGTGAGAGTACGAGCTTCATCCTCGGTGCCGTGCTGCTCGTCGTCCTCGGCTGGCTGGCCGCGT
This sequence comes from Kitasatospora sp. NPDC097643, assembly GCF_040302625.1. Lineage (NCBI taxonomy): Bacteria > Bacillati > Actinomycetota > Actinomycetes > Kitasatosporales > Streptomycetaceae > Kitasatospora > Kitasatospora sp. NPDC097643. The sequence goes on from NZ_JBEOSA010000050.1 coordinate 27,853, forward strand.
GCGCCGAGGCGGGCATCTCCCGGGTCTCCCGCTTCCGGGCGGAGGAGGCCGTACGGGTCGGGCGGCGCGGCTCCGACCGGCTGCTGACGGTCGCCTCCGACCCGATCCGCTACCTCAACCTGGCGACCCTGATCCGGGTCGCCAGCGAGATGGCGGCGGCCGTGCTGGTCACCGTGGTGGCCGTGCGCAACGTGACGCCGACCTGGCAGGCCGTGCTGCTGGCGTTCGGCGTGATGGTGCTGGTGTCCTTCGTCGCGGTGGGCGTCTCGCCGCGCACGATCGGGCGCCAGCACCCGCTGACCACCGCGACCGCGGCCTCCTTCGTGCTGCTGCCGCTGGCCGCGGTGCTCGGCCCGATCCCGCGGCTGCTGATCCTGCTCGGCAACGCGCTGACCCCGGGCAAGGGCTACCGGGAGGGGCCGTTCGCCTCCGAGGCGGAGCTGCGGGCCCTGGTCGACCTCGCCGAGAAGGACGACCTGATCGAGGACGAGGAGCGCCGGATGGTGCACTCGGTCTTCGAGCTCGGCGACACCATCGTCCGCGAGGTGATGGTGCCGCGCACCGACCTGGTGATGATCGAGCGGCACAAGACCGTCCGTCAGGCCCTCACCCTGGCGCTGCGCTCGGGCTTCTCGCGGATCCCGGTGGTCGGCGACAACGAGGACGACGTGGTCGGCATCGTCTACCTCAAGGACCTCGTCCGGCGCACCCACATCAACCGGGAGGCCGAGGCGGAGGAGGTCGGCGCGGTGATGCGCCCGGCCGTCTTCGTCCCGGACTCCAAGCCGGCCGGCGACCTGCTGCGCGAGATGCAGCAGCGCCGCTCGCACGTGGCGATCGTGATCGACGAGTACGGCGGCACGGCCGGGCTGGTCACCATCGAGGACATCCTGGAGGAGATCGTCGGGGAGATCACCGACGAGTACGACCGGGAGATCCCGCCGGTGGAGGACCTCGGCGACGGCTCGTACCGGATCACCGCCCGGCTGCTGGTCGAGGACCTGGGCGAGCTGTTCGGCATCGAGCTGGAGGACGAGGACGTCGAGACCGTCGGCGGCCTGCTCGCCAAGCACCTGGGCCGGGTGCCGATCCCCGGCTCGGCCTGCGAGATCCCGCTGCCCGAGCCGGTCGACGGCGGTCTGACCGGCATCCTGCTGACCGCCGAGTCCTCGGCCGGGCGCCGCAACCGGATCGGCTCGATGGTCGCCGCCCCGGTCCGCGGCAGCGACGGGTCCGAGGAGCCGGCGGGCGAGTAGCGGGTGGGCGGTCGCCGAGCGACCATGGAGGGCATGACGCACAAACTTCGCGCGGAGTACGGCCCGCAGGGGGCGGCCGGCGGAGTCAAGTCCTGGCACGTGGTGCGGGACGGAGACCTGTCGACGGCGCTCTGCGGCCGGACCATGCCCGACGACGCCGAGACGCGGCCCGAGCAGGAGTGGGGCACCGGTCTGCGCTGCTGCCAGCAGTGCGGCTCGCTCTACATGCACGAGACGCCGCACATGCAGGGGACCAACCCCTACAGCTAGGCCATGGCTGCGCTCTGGAGGTCGCCATGAAGCTGCAAGACGAACTGCCCGTCGACCACAAGCTCCTCATGGTCTGGCGGATCGGGGCGGGACTCGGGGGGGTCTTCCTGATCGTGTTCGGGTGCCTGGGGCTGGCCGACCACCCGGGCTTCCTGGACACCCAGGGTGACGAGGTCGCCGGGCTGTCGACCAACGGCGCGCTCGCCATCCTGTCCATCGTGGTGGGCGCGATCCTGGTGATCGGGGCGGTGATCGGCGGGAACTTCGCCGCCAACCTCAACATGGCGGCGGGCGTGCTGTTCGTCCTGTCCGGCTTCTACGGCCTGACGGTGCTCGGGCGGCCGGACGCCAACATCCTCAACTTCCGGATGTCGAACGTGCTGTTCGCGTTCATCTTCGGGATCGTCCTGACCACCTTCGGGATGTACGGCAGAGTGAGCAGCCACCTGCCGCACGACAACCCGTACTGGCGCGAGCGTGCCGAGCACGAGCAGCCGATGCCGTCCGGGCCGAAGACCTTCGTCAAGGTCCTCAAACCGAACCCGGGGCCGACCCACCCGATCGGCCACTGAGGGGCAGGGGTTGCCTATGCTCGGCGGCATGAGTGACATCGTCGAGCTCGACCCCGAAGACAAGAAGATCATCACCCTGGCCCGCTCGGCCCGCGCCCGCAACGGCGTGGCCGAGGGGGCCGCGGTGCGTGACGAGACCGGCCGCACCTACGTGGCCGGGACGGTCGCGCTGGAGTCGCTGCGGCTGAGCGCGTTGCAGACGGCGGTGGCGATGGCGGTGGCCAGCGGCGCGAAGTCGCTGGAGGCGGCGGCCGTGGTGAGCGAGGCGGAGCAGCCGGCCGAGGCCGATCTGGCGGCCGTGCGGGACCTCGGCGGGGCCGGGACGCCGGTGCTGCTGGCCGGTCCGGACGGGGCGCTGCGGGTGGCGGTCGAGGCGCGCTGAGACTCCCGCGAGCGGGCGAGTAGCAGCCCGGCGAAGGGGCGGTGTGCTCGGCGGATAATCTCACCGGAGGGGAGAAGTTCCGGTGAGGGGGCTGGGCACATGGGGGCGTTGGCGTTCTTCGCCGGGTTGCTGCTGTTCGTGATGGGGATGGGCAAGTGGCAGGAGACCGGTTCGCCGTTCTGGCTCTGGGGATCGGTCGCCTTCCTGGTGCTGCTGGTGGTCATGTCGCTGTCCTCCCGCGGCGGCGGCAAGGGCTGATCGGGGACGCGGGTCGGCGGGCCCTCGGTGATCAGGGAGAATGGAGCGCATGAATGCCCCTTCCTCCTCGTACCGCTCCGGGTTCGCGTGCTTCGTCGGCCGGCCCAACGCGGGCAAGTCGACCCTGACCAACGCCCTGGTGGGGACGAAGGTCGCGATCACCTCCGACCGCCCGCAGACCACCCGGCACACCGTGCGCGGCATCGTGCACCGCCCGGACGCCCAGCTCGTGCTGGTCGACACCCCCGGTCTGCACAAGCCGCGCACCCTGCTCGGCGAACGCCTCAACGACCTCGTCCGCACCACCTGGGCCGAGGTCGACGTGATCGGCTTCTGCCTGCCCGCCGACCAGAAGCTCGGCCCCGGCGACAAGTTCATCGCCAAGGAGCTCGCCGAGATCAAGAAGACCCCCAAGGTCGCCATCGTCACCAAGACCGACCTGGTCGACTCCAAGCGGCTGGCCGAGCAGCTGATCGCCGTCCACCAGCTCGGCGTCGAGCTGGGCATCGAGTGGGCCGAGATCATCCCGGTCTCGGCGGTGGGCGACAAGCAGGTCGACCTGGTCGCCGAGCTGATCACCAAGCTGCTGCCGGAGGGCATGCCGCTCTACCCGGACGGCGACCTCACCGACGAGCCCGAGCAGATCATGGTCGCGGAGCTGATCCGGGAGGCCGCCCTGGAGGGCGTCCGGGACGAGCTGCCGCACTCGCTGGCCGTCGTGGTCGAGGAGATGCTGCCGCGCGAGGGCCGCCCGGCGGACCGTCCGCTGCTGGACATCCACGCCAACGTCTACATCGAGCGGCAGAGCCAGAAGGCGATCGTGATCGGCGCCAAGGGCGCGCGGCTCAAGCACGTCGGCACCACCGCCCGCAAGCACATCGAGGCGCTGCTCGGCACACCGGTCTACCTGGACCTGCACGTCAAGGTGGCCAAGGACTGGCAGCGCGACCCGAAGCAGCTGCGCAAGCTGGGGTTCTGAGCCGTCCGGGGCTCCGAACGGTCTGCGGTTCCGAAGGCCCTGAACACCCCGGTGCTGCGCGGGGGTCGCGCGTCACGCGCCCTCGCGCAGCACCAGGGAGACCAGCTCGCGCTGCGAGTCGGTGAGCTTCGGGTCGGCGCAGTGCACCGTCCGGCCGTCGACGGTGATCTCGTAGTGGAAGCCGTCCGGCACCCCGTACGAGGGCGCCCGCAGCCCGCACGCGACGGCCTCGCGGGCGAGCGCGTGGACGTGCGGGGCGTCCCTGCGGTCGGCGGTGTCGAGCTCGGCGTGGCGGACGGTTCCGGCGAGGCCGCCGGTCCGGGTGACCTGGATACGCATGGTGTCCATGGTGCTACCCAGGGATGGGGGTTTGCCGGGCTTTTCCCGGACCGTGACCTTGCGCCCGGGTCGACCTGGTCTCGACCACTGCCGAGGTCGGGCTCAGCCCGGGCTGACCCCCACCTGGGCCCAGGAGGCCGTCACGGTGTCCGCCACCGACGGCTGGTCCGGGTAACGGGCCTGGGCGGCGGCCACGGTGGCCCGGGCGAAGTCGGCGAAGCCGGCGTCCGCGGCCAGCCGGTGGCCGGTCAGCGCGTCGTACCAGATCCGCCCGGCGCGCTCCCAGGCCGGGCCGCCGAGGGCGGTGGCCAGCAGGTAGAACGCGTGGTTGGGGATGCCGGAGTTGATGTGCACCCCGCCGTTGTCCTCGGCGGTGTCCACGTAGTCCCGCAGGTGCGCGGGTTGCGGGTCCTTGCCGAGCCGGGGGTCGTCGTACGCGGTGCCGGGCGCCTTCATCGAGCGCAGCGCGACGCCCTGGACGCCGGGGGCGAGCAGCCCGGCGCCGATCAGCCAGTCGGCGTCGGCGGCGTCCTGGTGCAGCGAGTACTGCTTGACGAGCGAGCCGAAGACGTCCGACACCGACTCGTTGAGCGCCCCGGGCTGGTCGTGGTAGTTCAGGCCGGCGGTGAACTGGGTGACGCCGTGGGTGAGTTCGTGGCCGATGACGTCGATGCAGGCGGTGAAGTCGCCGAAGATCTCGCCGTCGCCGTCGCCGAAGACCATCCGGTGGCCGTTCCAGAAGGCGTTGTCGTAGTCGCGGCCGTAGTGCACGGTGGCGTCCAGGCGCAGCCCCTGGTCGTCGATCGAGCGGCGGCCGTAGGCGTCGGCGTACAGCGCGAAGGTGGCGCCGAGGCCGTCGTAGGCGTGGTTGACGGACCCGTCGGCGACCGGGGCCTGGCCCTCGGTGCGGACGGTCCGGCCGGGCAGCCGCTGGCCGTGGCCGGCGTCGCAGATCACCCGGCTGGCGGCGGCCGGGCCGGGGGCGGGCGGGGGTGGGGCGAGGCGGGCCGCGCGGTGCGCGGTGTCCAGGGCGAGGGAGCGGACGGCGGGTTCGTGACCGGCCTCGGCGAGGCGGTCCAGGACGTACGGTGGGACGATCGCGCAGAGCGGCACTCCTGCTGTCATGTGGCCCAGGGTGAGGCCTCGATGACCGGATGTCACCACCTTTGGCATGACCAGTCGCCGTCTCAAGGAGTGGAACGGTGGCTCGGATCACTTCGGGGGCGCGCGGCCCTGGGTTACGCTGGGGACATCATGCGCAACGGGCTGCTTCTTCTTAGCTGCCGCGTCGAGGGCCTGTAGTCCATTGGGGCCGGCTCCCTCGCCGCGGGGATCGAGCTGTGCGCGTAATCCGGCGATCCGATGACGGGTCGCGAGCGGCAGCAGAGGCCGGCCAGTCGGTGTTTTGTCCCCCCGACCCGCCCCGCACCACGCATCCACAGGAAGCCGAGAGTCACTCCATGACCGAGCAGAGCTCCGCCGCGTCCATCCCCGCCGCTCGCGCCTTCGTCGACCGTCCCACCCCGATCACCGCCGCCTCGGTGCGCCAGCAGCCGTCCGGCATGCGGTACGGGCGCTACGTGCCGTTCGGCGCCGTCGACCTGCCGGACCGCACCTGGCCGAACAAGGTGATCACCGCGGCGCCGCGCTGGCTGTCCACCGACCTGCGGGACGGCAACCAGGCGCTGATCGACCCGATGTCGCCGGCCCGCAAGCGCAAGATGTTCGACCTGCTGGTGAAGATGGGCTACAAGGAGATCGAGGTCGGCTTCCCGTCCTCCGGCGCCACCGACTTCGCCTTCGTACGGTCGCTGATCGAGGAGGGGGCGATCCCGGAGGACGTCACCATCTCGGTGCTGACCCAGGCCCGCGAGGACCTGATCGAGCGCACGGTGCAGTCGCTGAAGGGCGCGCCGAACGCCACCGTCCACCTGTACAACGCGACGTCGCCGCTGTTCCGCCGGGTGGTCTTCAAGGGCAGCAAGGACGACATCAAGGCCATCGCCGTGGACGGCACCCGCCTGGTGATGGAGTACGCCGAGAAGATCCTGGGCGACGAGACGGTCTTCGGCTACGAGTACTCGCCGGAGATCTTCATCGACACCGAGCTGGACTTCGCGCTGGAGGTCTGCGAGGCGGTGATGGACGTCTGGCAGCCGGGCGAGGGCCGCGAGATCATCCTGAACCTGCCGACCACCGTGGAGCGTTCCACCCCGAACGTCTACGCCGACAAGATCGAGTGGATGTCGCGGAACCTGTCCCGCCGCGAGTTCGTCTGCCTGTCCACCCACCCGCACAACGACCGCGGCACCGGCGTGGCCTCGGCCGAGCTGGCCGTGATGGCCGGCGCCGACCGGGTCGAGGGCTGCCTGTTCGGGCAGGGCGAGCGGACCGGCAACCTGGACCTGGTCAACGTCGGCATGAACCTGTTCTCGCAGGGCGTCGACCCGATGATCGACTTCTCCGACATCGACGAGGTCCGCCGGATCGCCGAGTACTGCAACCAGATGGAGGTGCCCGCGCGCCACCCGTACGCCGGCGACCTGGTGTACACCTCCTTCTCCGGCTCGCACCAGGACGCCATCAAGAAGGGCTTCGACGCCCTGGAGGCGGACGCGCGGGCGGCCGGCGTCCCGGTGGACGAGTACACCTGGGGCGTGCCGTACCTGCCGATCGACCCGAAGGACGTCGGCCGCTCCTACGAGGCGGTCATCCGGGTCAACAGCCAGTCCGGCAAGGGCGGTGTCGCGTACGTCCTGAAGAACGACCACAAGCTGGACCTGCCGCGCCGGATGCAGATCGAGTACTCCCGGATCATCCAGGCCAAGACCGACGCCGAGGGCGGCGAGGTCACCCCGGCCGAGATCTGGCGGGTCTTCGAGGACGAGTACCTGCCGACCACGGCCAACCCGTGGGGCCGGATCTCGCTGTCCGGTTCGCGCACCCTGACCACCGAGGACGGCCGGGACGCGCTGACCGCCGAGGCCCTGGTGGACGGCGCGCCGGTGACCCTGACCGGTACCGGCAACGGCCCGGTCTCGGCCTTCGCGGACGCGCTGGGCCGGATCGGCTTCGACGTCCGCGTCCTGGACTACGCCGAGCACGCGCTGAGCGAGGGCGGCGACGCCCAGGCCGCCGCGTACGTCGAGTGCGCGGTGGACGGCAAGGTGCTGTGGGGCGTGGGCATCGACGGCAACACCGTGCTGGCCTCGCTGAAGGCGATGATCAGCGCCGTCAACCGGGCGCAGCGCGGGTAGTTCGTACGAGTGGCTCGTGGCGGGGCCGTCCTTCGGGGCGGCCCTTCGCCGCACCCCCGCACGGCTGTGTCCTGCGCCACATTTTTTCGGATCGGAAGCCGTTCGAGGTACTGACACGTGCCGGTAACCATGGCAACATCGATCCACCGGAAAGCCGGGTCGGTGGGACGGCCTCGGTGTCCGGTCGCGTGACCTGCCCATTGTTGTGCAGGCCGCCTGCCATGTCTGGGGAGTGGCGCCGTGACCAGGTTGTGGGGTGTTCGCCCGCGGTGGCGGACTGATGTTCTCGGTGACTTCTTCTGCCCGGGCTGCGGCGGGGACCGCAACTACCGCCGGCAGCACGGCCGGCGGTGGCTGCGGTTGCTCGGCACGCCGGTGCTCCCGCTCGGCCCGGTGATCGGCAGCGTGCAGTGCACCGGCTGCCACGGCCGGTACGGCGTCGAGAGCCTGGAACAGCCCACCTCCGTCCGTCTCGGGGCGATGCTCCGGGACGCCCAGTACACGATCGCGCTGGCCCTGCTCGCGGCCGGCGGCACCGCCCACCGGGCGGCCCGCGAGGCGGCCTGCACGGCGGTGCGCGAGGCCGGGTTCGAGGACTGCGGCGAGGCCCAGGTGCTGGCCGCGCTCGCCGCGCTGTCCGGGCTCGGCGGCGAACTCTACGACGCCCACGGGATGGCCGGCGGCCTGGCCGTGGAACTGCACGCGGTGCTCGAACCGCTCGCCCCGCACCTGGCCCACCAGGGCCGGGAGCGGCTGCTCCTCCAGGGCGCGGCGATCGCGCTGGCCGACGGGCGCTACCTGCCGCAGGAACGCGAGGCGCTGGCCGCGGTCGGGCGCTGTCTGGACCTGCCGCAGTCGCGGGTCGGGCTGCTGCTGGAGGCGGCGACCCGGGCGCCGTACTAGACCCTTCCCTTCCCTTCCCTTCCCGCCGTACCGGACCATCCCCGGGACCTCTCCCTCCCCGGATCGCGAAGCCACCTCCCATCCCCCACAAAACGGGCCCGTCTCCCCCCTCCGGGCCCGCCGTGACCCGCACCGTACGGTCCTCCCCCACGGCCCCGGTGCGGGCAACACGGCTGTCGGCGGCCGCTGTCGGTGGTTGGGGGAGAATGGCTCACATGAGTCTTTTCCGGGACGACGGCGTCGTGCTGCGGGCACAGAAGCTCGGCGAGGCCGATCGGATCATCACCCTGCTGACCCGGCAGCACGGCAAGGTGCGGGCGGTCGCGCGCGGGGTGCGCAAGACCAAGTCCAAGTTCGGCGCCCGCCTGGAGCCCTTCTCGCACGTGGACGTGCAGTTCTTCAGCCGGGGGAGCGAGTTGATCGGCCGCGGGCTGCCGCTCTGCACCCAGGTGGAGACGATCGCCCCGTACGGCGGTTCGATCGTCACCGACTACGGCCGCTACACCGCCGGGACGGCGATGCTGGAGACGGCCGAGCGCTTCGCCGAGAACGAGGGCGAGCCGGCCGTCCAGCAGTACCTGCTGCTGGTGGGCGGGCTGCGCACGCTGGCGGCCGGGCTGCACGAGTCGCACCTGGTGCTGGACGCCTTCCTGCTGCGCTCGCTCGCGGTGAACGGGTACGGCGCGAGCTTCACCGACTGCGCCAAGTGCGGACTGGAGGGGCCGAACCGTTTCTTCTCGCTCCAGGCGGGCGGGGTGCTCTGCCCGGACTGCCGAGTGCCCGGATGTGCCGTACCCTCCCCTGAGACACTGGTACTGCTCGGGGCGCTGCTGTCAGGGGACTGGCAGACGGCCGATTCCTGCGAGCCCCGGTACTGGCGGGAGGGCAGCGGCCTGGTCGCGGCCTACCTGCAGTGGCACCTGGAGCGGGGCATCCGCTCGATGAGATACGTGGAGAAGTGAGCACATGGCAGCGCGACGGCTCTTCGGCGGCGGCAAGCAGAGGGAGTACCTCCCCCCGACCCCGCACCCCAGTGGCGCACAGCCCCCGAAGATCCCCGGCGAGCTCGTCCCCAACCACGTGGCGATCGTGATGGACGGCAACGGCCGCTGGGCCAAGGAGCGCGGGCTGCCGCGCACCGAGGGCCACAAGGTCGGCGAGTCCGTCGTGCTGGACGTCCTCAAGGGCGCGATCGAGCTCGGCGTGAAGAACATCTCGCTGTACGCGTTCTCCACCGAGAACTGGAAGCGCTCGCCCGACGAGGTGAAGTTCCTGATGAACTTCAACCGGGACGTCATCCACCGCCGCCGGGACGAGATGGACGCGATGGGCGTGCGGGTCCGCTGGGCCGGCCGGATGCCCAAGCTGTGGAAGAGCGTCGTCCAGGAGCTCCAGGTCGCCGAGGAGCAGACCAAGAACAACGACGCCGTCACGCTCTACATGTGCGTCAACTACGGTGGCCGGGCCGAGCTGGCGGACGCGGCGCAGGCGATCGCTCGGGACGTCGCGGCCGGGCGGCTGGACCCGAAGAAGGTCAACGAGAAGACCCTGGCCAAGTACATGTACCACCCGGACATGCCGGACGTGGACCTGTTCCTGCGCCCCAGCGGCGAGCAGCGCACCTCCAACTTCCTGCTCTGGCAGTCCGCGTACGCCGAGTTCGTGTTCCAGGACGTGCTCTGGCCGGACTTCGACCGCCGCGACCTCTGGCGCGCCTGCGAGCAGTACGCGATGCGCGACCGCCGCTTCGGCGGGGCGATCCCGAACGAGGTCGACGCGCAGGTGGGGCTGCCCGCCCAGCGCTGAGCCGGACCGGCACACCAGCAGAGGGCCCGTGGGATTGCTCCCACGGGCCCTCTGCTCGCTTCGGCTCAGCCCTTCTTGGCGCACTCCGCGCAGGTGCCGAAGATCTCCAGGGTGTGCGCGATGTCGCTGAACCCGTGCTCGGCGGCGACCGAGTTGGCCCACCGCTCCACCGCCGGGCCCTCCACCTCGACGGTGGCGCCGCAGCTCCGGCAGACCAGGTGGTGGTGGTGCCCGCTGCTGCAACGCCGGTACACGGCCTCGCCGTCGGCGGTGCGCAGCACGTCCACCTCACCGGCGTCGGCGAGCGACTGGAGGGTGCGGTAGACCGTGGTCAGACCGACGGAGTCCCCGCGGTGCTTGAGCATGTCGTGGAGCTCCTGCGCGCTGCGGAAGTCCGCGATCTCGTCCAGGGCCGCCGAGACGGCGGCACGCTGCCGGGTCGATCGGGCGCGCGGCGACGGGCCTGCGGTGGTCACCGTGGGTCCTCCTGGGGTGGTTGGCGTCTCGCACCTCATTGTGCCAGCCCCGCCCGCCGCTCCGGTGTGGTCGCGTCAAGGGAACCCTGTGTGGGGAGTTGTCCCGGGAACTGGCCCGGGAGTTGGACGTCGCAGACCTGCGGCCCGGGTTCGCCGCCCGCCCGGTGGCGGCGCCGGGCGAGCGGCGCGGCGAGCAGGCTGAACACGGCGAACACCGCGATGGCGAGCAGCACGATGGCCGGGCCGGAGGGCACGTTGAGCTCGTACGAGCCGGTGACGCCGGCCAGCGCGACCACCACGCCGAGCGCGATCGAGGCCGCCTGGGTGGCGGCGAAGGAGCGGGTGAGCTGCTGGGCGGCCACCACCGGGACCACCATCAGGGCGCTGACCAGCAGCAGCCCGACCACCCGCATGGCGACGGTGACGGTGACCGCGGCCATCACCGCGAGCAGCAGGTTGAGCACCCGCACCGGGACGCCGGTGACCCGGGCGAAGTCCTCGTCCTGGCAGATCGCGAAGAGCTGGCGGCGCAGGCCGACGGTGACCGCGACGACCACCGCGCCGAGCACCGCGATGGCGGTGAGGTCGCCGGGGGAGACGGTCAGGATGGAGCCCCACAGGTAGCTCTCCAGCGAGCCGGCGCCGGCCTGCGCGGAGAGCGAGACGAGCAGCTTGCCGCAGGCCATGCCGCCGTAGAAGAGCATCGCGAGGGCGATGTCGCCGCGCTGGTTGCCGCGCGAGCGGACCAGTTCCATGACGACGGCGCCGAGCACGCAGACCAGCACGGCCATCCAGACCGGGCTGGTCTGGAAGACGAAGCCGAGGCCGACGCCGGTCATCGCGACGTGGCCCATGCCGTCGCCCATCAGCGCCTGGCGCCGCTGCACCAGGTAGATGCCGACGGCGGGGGCGGTGATCCCGACCAGGACGGCGGCGATCAGCGCGCGCTGCATGAAGTCGTAACTGAGCATCTCGGTCAGGTCGATCATGCGAGGAGCCTCGGCGGGGTGTGGTCGGCGTGCGGGTGGACGTGGTCGTGGCCGGGCAGTGCGTGCAGGCCGGTGTTGGGGACGGGCGGGCCGTCGTGCGCGACGCAGCCGTCGCGCAGCACCACGGCGCGGTCGATCAGCGGTTCCAGCGGCCCGAGTTCGTGCAGCACCAGCAGGACGGCGGCGCCGCGGGCGACCTCGGCGCGCAGGGTGTCGGCGAGCACCTGCTGGCTGTCGGCGTCCACGCCGGCCATCGGCTCGTCCATGATCAGCAGGTCGGGGGTGCCGACCAGCGCGCGGGCGATCAGCACCCGCTGCTGCTGGCCGCCGGAGAGGTCGGCGACGCCGTCCCCGGCCCGGTCCAGCATGCCGACGGCGGCCAGCGCGCGGTCCACCGCCGCGCGGTCCTTGCGGCGGAAGGGGAGGAGGCGGTGCTGCGGCAGCCGTCCGGTGGAGACCACCTCGCGCACGGTGGCGGGGACGCCGGAGGCGGCGGTGGTGCGCTGCGGGACGTACCCGATCCGGTGCCAGGCGCGGAAACCGGCGTACGGGACGCCGAACAGCTCCAGCGTGCCCCGCTCCAGCGGGACGGCGCCGATCACGGTCTTGACGGTGGTCGACTTGCCGGAGCCGTTGGCGCCGAGCAGGGCCACCACCTCGCCGGGCTGGACGGTGAGGTCGACGCCGCGCAGCACCGGCCGGCCGCCGCGGGAGGCGACGGCGCTGCGCAGGCGGACGGCCGGGGGGATCGGGCCTGCGGGTATCGGGCCCGGGGCCGTCGGGCCCGAGGGTGTCGGGTGGGTCATCTGCCGGTCCCGTCAGCTGGTGGCCGCGGGGGCGCCGGTGACGCCCAGGGCGGCCTGGAGGTTGGTGAGGTTGCGCTTCATCACCGTCAGGTAGTCGTCCTTGGCGGGGTCCTTGACGCCCTCCAGCGGGTCCAGGACGGCGGTCTTGAGGCCGAGGTCCTTGGCGACGGTGTCGGCGAGCTTGGGGCTGACCAGGGTCTCGAAGAAGATCGTGGTGACCCCGTTGTCCTTGGCGGCCTTCTGGACGTCGGCGAGGCGGGCCGGGGTGGGCTCGGACTCCGGGTCGACGCCGTTGATGGCGACCTGGGTGAGGCCGTAGTGGTCGGCGAGGTAGCCGAAGGCGGCGTGGCTGGTGACGAAGGTCCGGGTCCTGGCGTCCTTCAGCCCGGCCTGGAACTCCTGGTCCAGCGCGTCGAGCTTGCCGACCAGGGTGTCGGTGTTCTTCCGGTAGTCCTCGGCGTGGGCCGGGTCGGCCTTGGCGAACTCGTCGCCGACGCTCCTGGCGACCGCCGCGTAGCGGGTCGGGTCGAGCCAGATGTGCGGGTCGCCGGCCGGGCCCTCGTGCTGGTGGCCGTCGGCCCCGGCGCCCTCGTCGAGGTGGTGGTCGACCAGCGGGCTGGCGGCGACGGCGTCGACCTTGTGCTTGCCGGCGGACTGCTCGACCGCCTTGTCGACGGTGGGCTGGAGGCCCTTGAGGTAGACGATCGCGTCGGCCTTCTGGACGGTGGCGACCTGCTTGGCGGTGAGCTCCAGGTCGTGCGGCTCGACGCCCGCCGCGGTGAGGTCGGTGACGGCGACGTGGTCCCCGCCGATCTGCTGGGCGAGGAACTCCATCGGGTAGAAGGAAGCGACGACCTTGAGCTTGCCGTCCGCGCTCTGGGCGCTGCTGCTGCCACCGCAGGCGGTGAGGAGGAGGGAGGCGGTGAGGGCGGAGGCGGCGAGGGCTATGGAGCTGCGGGTGCGTCGTCCGATCATCATGACAATCATTCTCATCTCAGATGGAAATGATTGTCAAATCACTCGATTGGGTGAACGGCAGGTGGCGATGGGTGGCAGCGGCCGGACGATACCGATTTGAACCCCGTACCCATATGGCCGGTAACCTGAGGTATTCGGGTACGCGCAACCAGCCGTGCCCTGACCGTGCCGTACGTACTGAAGAGAGCACTGTGGCCGCCGACAAGATCGACACGATCGTCAGCCTGAGCAAGCGCCGTGGCTTCGTCTACCCCTGCAGCGAGATCTACGGTGGCACCCGCGCCGCCTGGGACTACGGACCGCTGGGCGTGGAGCTCAAGGAGAACATCAAGCGCCAGTGGTGGCGCGCGATGGTCCAGGCCCGCGAGGACGTCGTCGGACTCGACTCGTCGGTGATCCTCGCCCGCGAGGTCTGGGAGGCCTCCGGCCACGTCGCCACCTTCAACGACCCGCTGACCGAGTGCCTCTCCTGCCACAAGCGCCACCGGGCCGACCACCTGGAGGAGAAGTACGAGGCCAAGCACGGCTTCCCGCCGCCGAACGGCCTCAAGGACGTCAACTGCCCCGACTGCGGCACCAAGGGCCAGTTCACCGAGCCCAAGGACTTCTCGGGCATGCTGAAGACCCACCTCGGTGTCACCGAGGAGGCCAGCGGCCTCGCCTACCTGCGCCCCGAGACCGCCCAGGGCATCTTCACCAACTTCAAGGCCGTCCAGAGCACCTCGCGCCGGAAGCCGCCGTTCGGTATCGCCCAGACCGGCAAGAGCTTCCGCAACGAGATCACCCCCGGCAACTTCATCTTCCGCACCCGCGAGTTCGAGCAGATGGAGATGGAGTTCTTCGTCAAGCCGGGCGAGGACGACCAGTGGCACGAGTACTGGCTCCAGCAGCGCTGGGACTGGTACGTCGACCTCGGCCTGCGCACCGAGAACATGCGCTTCTTCGAGCACCCGAAGGAGAAGCTGTCCCACTACGCCAAGCGCACGGTGGACATCGAGTACCGCTTCAACTTCGGCGGCTCCGAGTTCTCCGAGCTGGAGGGCGTCGCCAACCGGACCGACTACGACCTGCGGGTGCACAGCGAGGCGTCCGGTCAGGACCTGAAGTACTTCGACCAGGAGTCCGGCGAGAAGTACTTCCCGTACGTCATCGAGCCGGCGGCCGGCCTCAACCGCGCCATGCTGGCCTTCCTGATCGACGCCTACTTCGAGGACGAGGCGCCCAACGCCAAGGGCGTCATGGAGAAGCGCGTCGGCATGCGCCTCGACCCGCGCCTGGCCCCGGTCAAGGTCGCCGTCCTGCCGCTGTCGCGCAACGCCGACCTGTCCCCGAAGGCCCGCGGCCTGGCCGCCGACCTGCGCACCGCGTGGAACGTCGAGTTCGACGACGCCGGCGCCATCGGCAAGCGCTACCGCCGCCAGGACGAGATCGGCACGCCGTTCTGCGTCACCGTCGACTTCGACACCCTCGAGGACAACGCGGTGACCGTGCGCGAGCGCGACACCATGGCGCAGGAGCGCGTCTCGCTCGACCAGGTGAAGTCGTACCTGGCGGCGCGGCTGATCGGCTGCTGACGTCGGTGTAGTTGTCGCGGGGAGCCCCCGTTCGCCTCTGCTGAGGGGCGGGCGGGGGCTCCTCCGCTTCTGCTGCTTCCGGATTTCCTACCGTCGGCCCCAGCGGGAGCTCTTCGGGGCGGTCGGGGTGGTCGGCAGGCCCTCGGTGCGCAGGGTGGCGAGGGTCGTGCGGTGCCGGGCCTCGTCGGCGTGCAGGGCTTCGAGGAGGTGCCCGTACAGCTCCGGGTGGCCGTCCAGCGCGGCCGCCAGCCGGACCAGTTCGACCGGCGGGCGCAGCGCGGCGAGCTCGTGCAGCAGCACCGCCGGCAGCGGGGCGGGCAGGTCCGTCGCCAGTGCGGCCAGGTCGGCCGTCGGCCGGCCGGCGGCCTGGCGCAGCAGCGTCCGGACGTCCTGGTGGCGGCCCGCGTGGTGCAACCCGGCCGCCAGGGTGGTCAGTTCGGGCGTCGGCGCCGACCCCCACTCCCACAGCAGGGTCGCGCCGTCCGCCACCTGCCCGGCCCGCTCCAGCGCCGCCAGCAGCGTGGGCAGGGCCGTCGCCGGGTAGCCCCAGAACGCGTGGAACAGCTCCGCCGCCTCCTCCGCCAGCCCGAGCTCGCGCAGCTCGGCCAGCACCGCCACCGCCCGCTCCGGAGTCGTCCGGGCGGCGTTCCGGGCCAGTTGCAGCGAACTGCCGGCCGGGCCGCTGCGGATGAGGACGGCGGCCAACTGCGCGGCGTCACGCGGCTGGAGGCGGATCGCGGCCTGCGTCAGCAGCTCCGCCGCCTCCGGGAAGGCTCCGCCGCGGTGCAGGGCGGACACCCGCTCGGCGAGGGCGCCGAGATCCGGGCTGAACACCCCCTCCGGCTCGGGTGCGGTTGCGGCGGGCTGCGGCTGCGGCTGCTGCTGGCTGCGCGGCGTGGGCTGGCGCAGGTACTGCTCCAACACCTGGAGCTGCTCGCTCAGTTGGAGACACCGCGCGCCCAGCCCCTCGCGCAGCGTCCGGGCCTGGCTGAGCTGGCGCAGCAGCTCCCCGTCCGGCTGCTGGCGGCCCGGCGTCGCCCGTATCGCCTCGTTCAGCCGGCGCTCCCGCTGGCCGGCGTAGCGGCTC
The DNA here is from genome assembly GCF_040302625.1 of Kitasatospora sp. NPDC097643. NCBI lineage: Bacteria > Bacillati > Actinomycetota > Actinomycetes > Kitasatosporales > Streptomycetaceae > Kitasatospora > Kitasatospora sp. NPDC097643. The sequence goes on from NZ_JBEOSA010000050.1 coordinate 43,785, forward strand.
GCGCGGAGTAACTCGTCCAGTTCCGCGCGGAGTTCGTGAGCGTGCTGCTCACTTGCCCGGTGTTGGCCTGCGGATTCCGCCGTCGTCGGCCGCATGCGCATGATCGCCCCACCCTGTCCATCTCGACCCTGACTGCGGGACATCCTGGCGTCGGTATGTGGCGGGGGAGTTAAGAGCGCACGACCAGTCGTGTGTGAGTGGTGTCAAGGAGCGCGCAGAGGGCGGCCGTTGTGAGAAGTGCGCCGGTCGCGCTCCGGAGGAGGGTCGCCTCGTAGTACGGGCCGGGGGCGAGTCTCAGGACGGCGTAGCCGACGGCGGCTCCGGCTGCTGCGACGGGGAGCAGGCGGAGCGGCCGGGCGGCCGGTGCGAGGACCACGAGGCCTGCGGCGGCGGCGAGTTGGGGCGTGCCGAAGTCGACGCCGTAGCGGATCGCGAGGGCCGGGACGAGGAAGAGGGCGAGCGCGCGGCCGAGTGTGTCGGCGAGGGCGGCGGTGTACGGGCCGGTGCTGCCTCGGCCCTGTGGCGCGAGGCGGGTGGCGACGAGGGCGGCGACGGCGAGGCCTGCTTCGACGAGGTGGTCGCCGAGGCGGGCGAGGTTGTAGAGCAGCACGGTGTCGTACAGGACCAGCATCAGGGTGCCGTACGCCCACAGGTCGATCGCGAACAGGACGACGCTGCGCCGCTGTCGGGGCGCTTCGCGGGCGGCGAGCCGCGCCAGCAGCGGGGGCGTGACGAGGGCGGAGGCGATGCGGATGGCGATGTCGTCCACCGTGTACGGGTTGCGCAGGTCCCACTCCACCGCGCAGAACGCCACCGTGTACGAGGCGGCGGCGAGCGGGAGCAGGGGAGAGGCGGCGACCCGGGCGGACAGGCCGCGGTCCAGCCGTCCGAGGACGGCGACGAACGCCAGCAGGACCAGGGGGAGTTCGAGGAACGCCTGCACACGGAGGGCGGTGGGCGCCAGCAGGCCTGGTAGCGGGCAGTGTGCCGCCAGCCAGTCGACGGCGGGATTCCCGCGCGGCACGTCGAACCAGCCGGGTGGCAGGTAGCGGGCGATGAACTCCGTGCTGCCGCCCTTGACACGCTGCACGTAGACGGCGAACAGCATTTGGTTGAGCAGGAACAGCGCGACGACGACGGCCAGCGCCGCGTCCGGCCCGAAGCGCCCCGGGCGCCCGGGCCGGACCTCGCGCCGCAACACCCTTGGGGCCAGGGCCAGTGCCGCTACGGTCGACACCGTGATGGTGGCGTCGAGGAGGGGGACGACCGGCCTCACTGCGCCGTCAGCCGGGCCCGCGCCTCCATCAGGGCGAAGCCCAGCAGGTTCTCCCCGCGCCACTCGTCCGGCCGCTCCGAGCGGATGTCGTCGGCGGCCAGACCGATGCCCCAGATCCGGTCCACCGGACTGGCCTCCACCAGCACCCGCTTCTCCGTTCCGAGCAGGTACGCGCGCAGCGCCTCGTCCTGGCCGAACTTGGCGACGTTGCCCGCCACGACGAGCTCGAACCGCCCGGCCGCCCAGGTCGCGTCGTCGAAGCCCTTGACCAGCCGCCCCAGCTTCTTCGCCTCGGCGGGCGTCCTGGCCTCCAGCACCCGCTTCGCGATGGCCTCGTCCCCGAACATCCGGGCCTTCCCGGCCATCATCCAGTGCTCGGCGCTGGCGTACGTCACGCCGTCCACGGTGAACTCGCACGGCCACCACTGGCTCAGCGCGCCCTGCCCGATCCGCCCGTCCTTCCTCGGCTGGTGCCCCCAGAACATCAGCCACTTCGGCCGGGTGCCGGCGGCGACGAGCGCGGCCAGCTCGGCCCGGTTCCGGGTGTCGACAGGGTCCCCCACGTGCATGTCGTTCATATCGTCATTCTGACACAAAGGGTCTGGCGGCTGCCAACCGTTTGATCAGGTCTGGTGGGCGCAGGCCCCCAGCTTCGGCCTGGGGTTAGCCCATCCCTGGCTCGGAGTCGCGAAGCGGCGTAGGTCGCCCCGTGTTGTCAGTGGCGTGCACTAGCTTGATCCGAGCAACCCAAGGGGGGTGTTCTCATGCTGTCCGGGCGACGTTACCGCCTCGAACTGACCGGTGATCAGGCCGAGTTGTGCGAGATGTTCGGCAGCATCTGCCGGTCGGTGTGGAACACCGCTCTGGAGCAACGCCGCTCGCCACACGGGCAGCGCGGTGCTGCTGGTCAACCCCGCGTACACGTCGCAAACCTGCCATGCCTGCGGGCATTGCGCACCGGAGAATCGCGAGAGCCAAGCGGTGTTCCGGTGCGTGGCCTGTGGGCACCAGGACCACGCCGATGTGAATGCCGCGAAGAACATCAAGGCCGCCGGGCAGGCGGTTGCAGGGCGTGGAGACCTCGGCACCGGCCGGTCCGTGAAGCGCCAACCACCGGCACGCCGCACCCGCACAGGGCGAAGCCCCCGCGCGGCACGTGCGGCCGGAATCCCCGTCCGTTAGGGCGGGGAGGAAGTCAATGCGCCGTATCGCGTGTACGGTCGCCGCCCGGCTTCTAGGATTTCCCGCACGCAGGCGGGGACATCGGGACGGGCGGGCATGGAACGGCAGGACACCCAGAACCAGTTCAGGGACAGCACGCTCACCGGGATGCTGGTCCAGGCCGGCCAGTTGAACTACTACCAGCAGGCGCCGGGTTCCGCTGACGGTGTCCAGCAGGACCGCTGGGTGGAGGCAGTCCGGGACTCGGCGGTCTGGCGGAAGGTCCCCGCCGAACACGCCGTCGAGCCTTACCTGCGGGAGGCCGCCCTCGTGGCCGGGCGGCTCGCGTTCCTGCGAGAGCAGGCCCAGCGGACCCTGGCCGCCGACCCCTGGCAGGACCCGGACTACGGCCGGCGCTTCCTCCACCAGGCCGAGGCCTACCTGCCGCCGGACCTCTACCCGGCCGAGGCCGCCCTGCTGGTCCTGGTGCCGCTGATCCACCACGTCTACCAGGCGGAGACGGCCGTCCGGCACCTCGGCGTGGACCCGGTCGACCTGAGCCTGGACACGGCGGCGGCATCCGGTGACCGGCTGGCTTATCAGCGCTCCATCGCCGACCAGGACATGCTGCTCGGCCGGGCCGCCCTGCGGCCCGAGGCGCGGGAGCCCATCGGGTGGTGGCTGTTCCACCGCTGGCTGCTGATCGACCGGGGAGGGCCGGGGGATCCGGGGCTTCCGGACCTCGTGGAGCGGATCGTTCCGCGGGGATCGCTGCTGGGGGAGGCCCTCCAGGCGACGCGGCTGCGCAAGCTGGTGTACGGGCTGCGGCGCGGCCCGGAGGTGTGCTCGCCGGAGTACCTGGACGAGCTCAAGCCGGACGACGCCCTGGGCGGTCCAGGTCGGCAGCGCGTGCGGGAACGGCGGCTCGGGCTGCTGCTCGCGCTCGCCCACGGGATGGCGATCGAACTGACGGCGCTGCCCGACATCATCGTCGACCACATCGGGATTCCGGAGGCCGTCGAGCCTGGGCAGTTGAGGGAGACGCTGGCGGGCGCGGCCTGGAAGGGGCCGGACGGGCTGCCGGTGCTGGACGCGGTGTACCACCACGGGGCCGTGAAGGAAGCGTTGGGGGAGCACATCGCCCGGCTGGACGAGATGTTGCACGGCATCCACCACGTGATCCCGGACCGGGTCGCCCAGTCCATGCCCGAGCTGCCGAAGCGGCTGTCGATGGAGGGTGTCACGCCGTCCGACCCGAAGATCGTCAACTGGGCCAAATTCCGGCTCGACGAGCGGCGGGTGCGGGACATGCTGATGGGCACGCAGCTCTACAAGGACCGCAACCTGGCCGTCCGCGAGCTGTACCAGAACGCCCTCGACGCCTGCCGGTACCGCGAGGCGCGGACGAAGTACCTGCGGGCGACCGGGTCTTCGGTCGGGGAGTACGAGGGCGAGATCAGGTTCGTGCAGGGGGAGGAGGACGGCCGGCCGTACCTGGAGTGCCAGGACAACGGTGTCGGGATGGGGGAGTCGCAGCTGCGGGGGGTGTTCTCGCAGGCGGGGGCGCGGTTCGCGGACCTCCCGGCGTACAAGCTGGAGGAGGCCGAGTGGGCGACGGTGACGCCGCCGATCGAGCTGTTCCCGAACAGCCGGTTCGGGATCGGGGTGCTGAGTTACTTCATGCTCGCCGACGAGATCCGGGTGACCACGTGCCGGATGGATCGGCGGACGGGGTTGCCGGGGCCGGTGCTGGAGGCGTCGATCTTCGGGCCGGGGCACCTGTTCAAGATCAGGGAGGTGGCGGAGAGAGGTGCGGGGCCGTACACCCATGTGCGGCTTTATCTCAGGGACGACCCCGATCGGGATCAGGCGTGGTCCTGCGTGGACGTGCTCTGCGAGGTGCTCGGCATTGCGGAGTTCACCACCAGGGCCGAGCACGGCAGCCGGGTGGAGGCGTGGGAGCGGGATGCCTTCGTCTACGAGAGGACTACCGACTCCGTGGGGCTGGCGCTCCGCTGGTCGGGCGCACCGGAAGGTGTGGATATCTTCTGGTGCGAAGGTCGGGGCACCTTGCTGGTCGACGGGCTTGTGGCTATGCCGCCCTCCAAGCCGGGCCCCTTGTCGACAGGCGAAAACCAGCCTTATGGACTGGTGATCAACTTGAGTGGGCGCTGTGCAGCAGTGCGCCTTTCGGTTGACCGGACCCAGGTACTGGAACACCTTCCCTCGGACCTCTCCAGCGTGATCGAAGACGCAGCGAGAGCTCTGGTGGCTGATCAGGCGCCCTTCGTCACCTACACGTGGCTGAACAGAATGTCCGGGGAGAGCCCCAGGCTTGCCGACGTGGTTGCGGACGCGTTGGTGGCGGTGGGGTCCCCCCTGAGGCACAACGGTGGGACGGTGGATCTCTGCTCGGTCGGAACCTTCGCGCCGGATTTGGAACTCGCGGCGGACTTCTTGACCGTTAGCCAGGGAAGCAGGGGGAGCGACTGGTGGGGAATGCCCGACCACATTTTCCTCTGGCGGGTCCTGGCCCATGGGGGCAGTGATCTCAGGGATGAACTCACCTCCTTGGTGCCTGAGTTGGCTGACATGTCAGGGCCGCTGCGGGCGATCCCTTCCGACCGGTATCTCCTGTCGGAAGGCATGGTCCTCTGGACCTGGCGCACTCGAGACGGCCGGTCGATCAGCTCCAACGTCGTCTTCGAGCACGTCGACCGAACGGGGTGGAGTCCTCGCGACGTAGCAGCCAGAGCGCATGCGCTCGGGGTACTTGACCTCGATCCGGCCGGGTTCGAATGGGCCGGCAACGCCTCAACCCGCCAGGAGGCGGCGCTGCTGGCTGCCGCACCGGGCCGGGGGCTCAGTAGTGCCGGAAAGATCGAGGCTGCGGATCTGGTGCCGATTCACCACTCGTTGGGTATTGGGCTGGCGGACGCGGCCCGTCGGCTGCGGCGTTACGGCTTCGATGCGCCGACAGGGCCTCTCCCGGAACACCTTCTTTCCGGCGAGACACTGAGGATGTTGAGCCGGAACCAGACGATTCGGCGCAACGGTTGGCTGCCGCGCAGTGAAGCGGTCCCACCCGGACACGTGATCCAGACAGCGCTTGCTCTGGGAGTGGACCCGCGTGAGGTTGTGGGGCGGCTCGAGGCCCTGGGGCGTCACGTCGAGTCGTTTGCTGTCCCGTCGCAGCTCGACCAGGACTTGGTCAAGCTGCTCAGTAGCGGTCTTGACGGCTGTTGGCCGTGGCTCAGTTCGAACTCGACGGTTCCACCAGGACACCTGCTTGCGGCTGAGAGCGAACTCGGTTTGGCGGACGGGGTAGCGGCTCGCACCTTGTCGGTGCTCGGCTTCCGGGTGCCACCCTTGCCGGAGCGGAGAAACCGGCAGGACCGAGACATTCTGGCGAGGCACGAGACGACGCACGTCAGTCCTGATGAACAAATGGAGTTCCGTCGGCTCTTTGCGATCGCGGAGCGCACGGGGGAGCCCTTGGCCGTGGTGGTCGACCGATTGGAGGCCTACGGGATTCCGGTGGGCCTGCGATTCCCGGGGCAGCCGCGAGGCCTGGACCAGCGGCTCCTGTCGACTCCCAATATGTCGACCATCGACAACTGGTGGTTCGGACTGAAGGTCGGCGAGACCGTGCCGTTCTACCGTGCGGTTGTTGCTGCGGGAGAGATTGGATGTCAGCCACACGAGGTGGCCGAGCGCTTGGCTTCCTACGGTGTGCCCGTGAGCAGGTTGGACCTGCCGGCAGGATTGGATCCTCGCCAGGCACATGTGCTGGGCCTGGAGAACACGTACTCCTTCTATCCGGAGGCGAACCAGCAGGGACAGCCGAACTCCCTGCCCTATCAAATTCGGGCGGCGCGTCGTGTCCACCTCTCCTTGGCTGAGACCAACTATTGGCTGCGCGAGCTGGGACTCGGCATCCCTGATGCAGCAGAGATCATCCGGGCGGCCCTGGCTCTTGTGCCCCGGGAACCCATGTAGCGGGGGGATGCTCTGCGGGGTGTCTGCGCTGGATTGCCGTGCTGAGGGTCGAGTTGACCAGCAGGGTCACGGTGCAGAGCGCGAGCAGGAAGAGCAGGTTCGCCGTGCCCGGGTCGTGGTGGCGGAGGGGGAGGGCGGCGAGCGCCCCGGCGCCGGTGCCGGTCGCGACGGAGAGTGCTGCGGTGGCGATCAGTGCGGCGCGGGGGCGGGTTGGTAACGTCACGATGCCTGTGGGGGAGGGGGGTTGACGTCCTCGGGGCGTGCGGTCCACTCGATGCCGCCGCCCGGCGGGCGGAGGTAGAACAGGCCCGCGATGACGTCCATCAGGATGCCGGACTGCTTTGTGCGGCTGTCGTGGACGAGGCTGCCGGGGGTGGGGGTGAAGGGGGCGGTGGTGGTCACGGGATGTCCCGGTGGTCGAGGCGGATGCTGATCAACTTGCCGTTGGCGCCGACGACTTTGGCGGCGAGGGGGATGCCGCCGGGCGCCCGGAGGGTGACGGACATGCCGACGGAGGGCTGCCAGGGCCCCTGGTCGGCCTGCTCGCGGCGGGCGCGGACGCCGGCGCGGAGGGTGTCGAGGATCTTGAGGACGACCGAGGTCGGAGCGGCGCCGAGGTCGATGAGGACCACGCCGGTGACGCTGGCGCACTGCCAGTCGATCCCGAGGGAGGGGAGTTCGGTCCCCGCGTAGGCGAGGGTCGCCTTGAGGTCGTCGAGGGCATCGGCGGCCTCGCGGCGGTCCTCGGCGGTGATCTTTCTCAGCATGGAAGCCATGGCGCTGCTCCTGGGAGGGTGACTTCTGGGATTGCCCTTCCAGATTGCCGCCTTGGCGATACGCTGTGGAACCAAATGGCCACAGCCCGTTGCCTGTAGGAATTTTGGGAGAGCGCGATGCCCAGGCCTGAAGCCATCCCCGGAGGGATGACTCCACGTGAGTACTACGGCTCCGAACTGCGGAGAATCCGCGAGGCCGTCACGCCGAAGCTGACCCAGGAGAAGCTCGGGGCGCTCGTCTTCGTTTCCGGCGGGTACATCGGGCAGTTGGAGGCGGCGGTGCGGGTGCCGCAGCTCGACCTGTCCCAGCGGATCGATGAGGCGCTTGCTACAGGTGGCGTGTTGGAGCGGCTGCACTCCCTGCTGGATTTCTCGCGGTTCCCTGACTACTTCAAGCATGCGAAGGAGTATGAGAGCCAGGCGATCAGTATCAGTGAGTTCGCGGCTCTCATCGTGCCGGGGGTATTGCAGACTCCGGACTATGCTCGCGCCATCTTCCTGGGGGCTGAACCGACGCGAACAGACGAAGAGCTGGAGCAGTTGGTCGCGGCGCGGATGGAGCGTTCCCGCATCGTCACGAATCCAGCAGGGCCAGTGCTGTGGTACGTCCTCGACGAGGCTGTCCTTCGGCGCGTCGTTGGGAGTCACGGCATTTCTGCTGCCCAACTGCGCTACGTCGCTGAGCTGGCTGCTCGCCGTCGCGCGATCGTTCAGGTGGTCACGTACGAGGCTGGTGCGCATGCGCTACTCGAAGGGCTGCTGTGCCTGATGACCTTCGCTGATTCCCCGCCCCTTGCTTATAGCGAAGGTCCGCACGCGGGTCAACTCCTCGACGATACTCGGTTGGTGGCCAGATGCCACCGGGCCTACGATCTCGTGCGGGCCGCTGCTTTGTCGCCGGAGGCGTCCCTGGCCCTGATCCTGTCGGCGGCGGAGGAGCATGAGAATGCGCAAGCTTGACCAGCCGCCCGCCCAATGGCGTAAGAGCAGTTACAGCGGCGGCAGTGGTGCCTCCTGCGTCGAGGTCGACGACGCCAACCCCGGCCGTGTGCGCGACTCCAAGGACCCCAACGGCCCGGCTCTCGCCTTCACCCCCGCCGCCTGGCAGTCCTTCGTGACCGCCGTCCGCGCGGGCGAGTTCGGTACCACCACCATCTGACCGCGCGGCCTTGGGCCCTGCGCCCAAGGCCGCCCACCCCGCCGGAGGCACCCGCATGGCCAGGCGTGACTACGAGGGCGACCCGGATGCCCCCAAGCCCAACAGCCTGGTGCCGGCCGCCTCGGTCGTCGTGGTCGACGGCCTCGGCCGGGTCCTGCTCCAGCGCCGTACCGACAACGGCATGTGGGCATTGCCGGGCGGGGTCATGGAGTTGGGCGAGTCCATCGCCGACTGCGGGATCCGCGAGACCCGTGAGGAGACCGGCGTCGACATTTCCATCACCGGCCTTGTAGGCACCTACACCAACCCGTCCCACATACTCGCCTACGACGACGGCGAGGTCCGCCAGGAGTTCTCGATCTGCCTCCTCGGCAAGCCGGTCGGCGGCGAACTCCGCACCTCCGACGAGTCGTTCGAGGTCGGCTGGTTCTCCCCGGCCGAAACGGACGGCCTGCCCATGGTCCCGAGCATCCGCAAGCGCCTCGCCGACTGGCGGAGCGGTCGATTCCCTGTCGTCCGCTAGGGAGCCGGGGCGTCCTCCTCCTCGTCGGACTTGATCCAGGCCAGCTGCTCATCGCTGAGCGGCGGGGTGAAGCCTGCGGGGAGCATCAGCATCCGGGGCTGTGGCCACATGCTCTCCGGCCCGTGGTCCCGGCAGTGCAGGGCGATGAGATGCGCCGGCCCGCCCTGGCATCCGGCGTCCCGGTAGTCGCAGCTGTGGGTCTGGCAGTAGTACCAGTAGTGCGTGCAGTCGTCATCCTCGGTGGGCTCGTAGAACTCGGGGTCGCGGACGACGACCGTCACGGGTTCCTGGAGGTTGTACGTGAGGATGGGGCGGGGGTCGCACCACAGCAGTCGGGGAGGAAGCACGGGGGCATTCTGCCGTGTGGTCAGCGGCCGGCTTCGTCGAGCAGCAGGTACAGCACGCCCACGAGGGTCGCGCTGCTGACGATCTCGTGGCGGTCGATCATGCCGCGCAGCTCGGCGAGCGGGATCCACTCGGTGCGTTCGACCGGCGGGCCGATGCGTTCGACCGGCTCGGCGCGGAAGACGAGGTGCTCGGAGTCGGTGGTTCCGTCGGCCGGTTGGGCGTAGACGAGGGGGCTGAGGCCGCTCACGCGCCAGCCGGAGTTCTCCAGGAGCTCGCGGACGGCGGCCTCGGCCGGCGTCTCGTGCGGCTGGATCGGTCCCGTGGGTAACTCCCAGGCCCAGGTGTCGGTCGCGCGCCGGTGCCGCCACCGCATCAGCACGCGCTCCTGGCCGTTCACGACGGCGGTCACGGCCAGGTTGTGCGGCTTGGCCACGTGCTGGGTCTCCCGGTGCATGGCTGCTGTGCCCCTCTCAAAGGCTAGGACTCGGACGGAGCTTTTCGGGCCGCGACCGCGAGCGCCAGGGCGGCCAGGCTGGCCGCCAGCAGCGGGACCAGGACGCCGAGGGCGGGTGCGCTCTCCAGGGTGTGGAAGATCCGGCGGGTGCCGACGACCGCCAGCAGCCCGGTGCCCAGGGCCGTGCCGATGACGAACCCCGACGTGACCGGCTTCCCGCGCCGCACGCGCATCGCGGCGTAGGCCCAGAACCAGGCTCCCGCCGCCGCCACCGTGAGGATCATCAGGCCGCTGATCGTCACGACCAGGCTGTTCAGCTGCTCCGTCTCGTACTCCGCCGCGCCCCACTCCGACCGGGGCGGCAGCGCGTCGACGTTGACCGGGGACGGCCGCGCCGCCATCGCGTAGAAGGGTGCGATGCCCCAGAGCCCCGCTCCGCCCAGCAACAGCCGCGAGGCCGTGGGTCGGGCGACGAGGCGGGCTGCGAGTTCGGCTGGCATGACGGTTCCCCCGGATGTGCGGTGCGGACGATTCGAGCCTCACCGACGGGGCCGTCCCACCACATGAGTACGCGTACTCACTCTGCCCGGACTGATGGCACCTCAAGACCTCGTCCCGGCCCGACTGATACGCGCCGGGTGCTACGTGGCGCGTACTTCGTGCCACGTAGTATGGTGCGGCGTCAGAACGAAGCGAAAGGGGACGCCATGCAAGCCAACGACGCCCAGACGCTGGTGCTTTGCGCACTCGCCGACGGGCCGCTGCACGGGTACGCGATCAACACCGCCATCGAGGAGCTGACCGGCGAACGCCTCGGCCCGGGCAGCCTGTACGGCGCGCTGACCCGGCTGGAGTCCAAGCAGCTGATCGAGTCGCTCGACGGCCAGGGGCGCCAGCGCCCGGTACGGCTGACGCCCCGGGGGCGGGAGGTGCTGGAGCGCGAACTGCGCACCATGGCCCGGGTGGCGAACGTCGGGCTGCGGCGCCTGGGGGTGAACCCGGCGTGAGCGTCGTCGCCCGGAGCCTGGTCAGGCTCTACCCGGACGCCTTCCGTGAGCGCTGGGGCGCCATGGTGGAGGACGAGGCCCGGGGTGCGGGCTGGAAGTCGTGGCCCAACCTGGTGGTGGGGATCGTCGACATGTGGCTGCACCCCGCGCTCTGGCCCGCCGACTCCCGCACCCAGCGGCAGCGGCGGGTGGCGACGATGGGCATCACGGTCGCCCTCGCCGCCTGGTTCCTCAGCCACCTCGCCGCCGAGCAGGCCGACCCGGGTGGCCCGGGCGGCCCCGGTGACGGGCTCTCCGCCTACGGTGCCCGCGGCGCGATCATGCACGTCAGCACCACGCTCCTGCTGCTCGGCATCGCCCTGGTCGCACCCCGGCCCCGACCGACCGTGGGCGCCGTCGTGACGCTGCTGCGCTGGGCGCTGCGCCGCCTGGCCGTACCGACGGCCTTCGGGACGACCGCCGTGCTCGTCGTGCACAGCGGCATCGACACCTCGCCGCCCACCCTGCGCACCGCCGTGATCGCCGGCTGGTGGATCGCCCTCGGGCTGGGCGCGATCCAGATCCCGCGGATCTTCACCGGGGTCGGCGCGGACGTGGTCGTCCCGCCGGGCACCGGGCGGCTCCGCCTCGGCGTGTCCGCTCTGGCCGCCGCCAGCGCGACCGGCGGCGCGACCATCCTCGGGGTCTCGCTGGCCGGTGGCGTGTTCCACCCGCTCGGCGCGGCGGTCGGGGCGGGGCTGCTCCTGCTCACGGCGGTCTGCGCGGGCACCCTGCGGGACCTGCGGGCTCTGCCCCCGGCGAGCTGAAGCCGTGCCGATCCCACTCCCGGGCCGGTCGAACTCCGGCCCGACCGAACTCCGGTCCGCACCGCACCACTTGGACGGTGAACATGCCCGACCTGCTGCACTCGCTCTACACCCGCCGCCTGCGCCGCCAGGTGATGGCGGGCCCGCTGCCCGGACACGTCGGGCTGATCATGGACGGCAACCGCCGCTGGGCCCGGGCGATGGGCCTGACCGACCCCGGTGTCGGCCACCGGCGCGGCGCCGAGCACGTCGAGGAGGTGCTGTCCTGGTGCCAGGCGCTCGGGGTCCAGCACGTCAGCGTCTTCGTCTGCTCGACCGAGAACCTGCAACGCCGCGACGACGCCGAAGTCGCCTACCTGATGGCGCTGATCGAGCAGGTGGTGGCCGACCGGCTGACCGTGCCCGACCCGCACTGGCAGGTCCACCTGGCCGGCTTGATCGACGCCCTGCCGGAGAGTACGGCCCGCGCCCTCAAGGGGGCGGTCGAGGCCACCCGCACCTGCGCCACCGGCGCGACCGTCACCCTGGCGGTCGGCTACGGCGGCCGCCAGGAGGTGGTGGAGGCGCTGCGCGAGCTGATGTACACGCGCGCCGACGCCGGCGCGTCGCTGACCGAGGTCGCCGACAGCCTCACCGTCGAGTCCATCGAACCGCACCTGTACACCGCCGGCCGTCCGCACCCCGACCTGGTCATCCGCACCAGCGGCGAGAAGCGGCTGTCGAACTTCCTGCTCTGGCAGAGCGCCTACTCCGAGCTGTACTTCTGCGACGCCTACTGGCCGGCCTTCCGCGAACTCGACTTCCTGCGCGCCGTCCGCAGCTTCGCCGCCCGCCAACGGCGCTACGGCGGCTGAGCACCGGGCCGACCCGAAGCGGAGGACTCCATGACGGCGGCCCCGTGCCCACCGGGGTTGACCGGTGGGCGCGGGGCCGCCGCCGTGCTGCTGTGACCCGTCTGCTGGGGCTCAGCCGATGGAGCGGGGGAGGTGGGTGGTCAGGTAGAGGACGGTGAGGGAGCCGAGGAACTGGAGGCCCAGGCAGAGGGCGAGGGCGTCGGCGGTGCCGAGGGTGGGGGCGAGGGACAGGTAGAGGGTGCCGAGGGTGGCGACGCCGAGGGCGAGGCTGGACTGCTGGCTGGTGGCGAGCACGCCGCTGCCGACGCCGGCCCGGGCGGCCGGGACCTTGGAGAGCACGATCCGGAACAGCGGGGTGCCGATCAGGCCCTGGCCGATGCCCGCGAGGGCGACGCCGGGGGCCATCCGCAGCGGGGAGAAGTGGCCCCAGTCGGCGAGGACGGTGACGGCGAGGGTGGCGAGCCCGGTGGCCTGGACGGCCGCGCCGGCGGTGAGGATCCGGCTGCCGAAGCGGCCGATCAGCCGGGGGCTGGCGAGGGAGGCGGTGAAGTAGCCGACGGCCATCGGGACGAGCGCCCAGCCCGCGGCGACCGGGCCGAGGTGCAGGCCCTGCTGGAGGGCGACGGCGATGACGAACATGAAGCCGCCGAAGCCGCCGAAGAAGGGGAGGGCGATGCCGAGGCCGCGCCGCATCTCGGGGATGCGCAGCAGGCTCGGCGGCACCAGCGGGGTGGCGCCGCGCCGTTCGGCCCGGCGTTCGACGGCGGCGAAGGCGAGGGCCAGGACGGGGAAGAGGCCGAGCAGCACCCAGGACCAGAGCGGCCAGCCGGCGGCGCGGCCCTCCATCAGCGGGACGAGCAGGGCGAGCAGCGCGGCGGTGAGCAGCAGGGTGCCGGGCACGTCGATGCGGGAGGCCTGGGCGGCGCGGCTCTCGGGGACGAAGCGGACCGCGAGGACCACGGCGAGCAGCGCGAACGGCACGTTGAGCAGGAAGACGGAGCGCCAGCCGGTGCCGAACACGTCGGCGGCGACGAGCATCCCGCCGAGCACCTGCCCGATGACGACGGAGATGCCGCCGACGGCCCCGTACACGCTGAGCGCGCGGCCGCGCCGGGCGCCGTCGGTGGCGGCGGTGATGGTGCCGAGGACCTGCGGGATCAGCAGCGCGGCCGAGGCGCCCTGGGCGGCGCGGGCGGCGACCAGCGACCACGCTCCGGGGGCGAGGCCGCAGGCCAGCGAGGTGAGGGCGAAGGCGGCGGCGCCGATGACGAAGAGCCGGCGGCGGCCGAAGATGTCGCCGAGGCGCCCGCCGAGGACGAGCAGGACGGCGAAGGCGATGCCGTAGCCGGCGGCGACGAGTTCGAGGACGGCGGGCCCGGCGGCCAGGTCGTGGTCGATGGTGGGCAGCGCGACGTTGACGATGAAGAAGTCGAGCATCGGCAGGAAGGCCCCGAGCAGTACGGTGACCAGCCCGGCGGTGCCGAGGGACGGGGCGCCGGCGGAGCCGGGGGCGGAGGGGGCAGAGGGGGCGGAGGGGGCGGCGGCCGCGGTGCCGGGGGTGGTGGCGGTGCGGACGGGTGTGGGGGCGACGGCGAGTTGTTGGGTCACGGGTCATACGATGCGCCCACCCGTACCCTGGTACCAGATACAGGTTATCCAGGTATAAGAAGTACCTGGCAACAGGATGAGCCCTGCCGCATCCTAGGAGTATGAGCCTCACCACCCCCACGGCCCAGGGCCCCGTCCCGAACGCCCACGCCCCCGCGGACGCCCGCCGCCACGAGCTGGCCGCCTTCCTGCGCAGCCGCCGTGAGCGGATCTCCCCGGAGCAGGTGGGCCTGCCGATGACCGGGCGCCGCCGGACGCCGGGGCTGCGCCGGGAGGAGGTGGCGCAGCTCGCAGCGGTCGGGGTCACCTGGTACACGTGGCTGGAGCAGGGGCGGGACATCCAGGTGTCCACCCAGGTGCTGGACGCGGTGGCCCGGGCGCTGCTGCTGGACCCGAGCGAGCGCGCGCACCTGTTCACCCTGGCGGGGGCGGAGGATCCGGTGCCGGCGGTGGAGTGTTCGACGGTCGGCCCGAGCGTGCGGCTGGTGCTGGAGCAGATGGCGCCGTTCCCGGCGGCGGTGGTCAACGCCCGTTACGACGTGCTCGCGTACAACGCCCAGTACACCGGGATCGTGGGCGATCTGGCGGCGCTGCCGTTCGAGGACCGCAATCTGATGTGGCTGGCGTTCACCCCGTCGTACTTCCGCGACGCGCTGGTGGACTACCGCATGGAGCGCGACGTGATGGTGGCCAGGTTCCGCGGGGCGATGGGGGACCACAGTGCGGAGCCGGCCTGGAAGACGCTGCTGGCCCGGCTGCGCAAGGCCTCGCCGGACTTCGAGGCGGCCTGGCAGCGGCACGACGTGCAGCGGGCGGGGAACGGGATGAAGCGGTTCCAGGTGCCGGGCGTGGGGCTGCTGCACTGCGACTACACGAGCTTCTGGCTGGGGCCGCGGCAGGGGGCGGCGCGGTTGATCGCGTACACCCCGCACGACGAGGAGACCCGCGCGCTGATGGACCGGCTGCCGACCGAGGCGTAGCGGCGCCGGGCGTAGCGGCAACAGGGCGTTGTGGCTCAGCTCTGACGGACGGCGGCGTCCCGCCCGAGCAGCAGGCACACGGCGGCCAGCGGCAGTTCGACGCCGAACGCCATCACCAGCGCGGCGAGCACCGCGTGGCCCGGGCCGGCGGAGGCGATGTCGGCCAGCGCGTCGCCGACCAGCAGCACGGCGACGACCGCGCCGGCCCAGACGGCGGCGGCGCTGCGCCGGCGCAGCAGGGCGTCGAGCGAGAGCAGCGCGGCGAACTCCAGCAGGTCGAGGACGACCCACGGGGTCTCGTGGCAGACGGCGAGGATGGCCAGCCAGGGCAGCAGTCCGACGGCGGCCATGGCGGGTACCCGGGCGAACCGGGCGGGCAGGGCCGGGCGGGCGTACGCGGAGCCGGCGAGAACGGCGGTGCTCATGCGGCACGCCCGATCCGACGCGCCCGCTGCGCCCGCTGCGCCCGCTGAGCCCGCACCCGCTCCAGCGGCTGACGCTCGGTCATGTCACCGCCGGGGTGCCGGACCAGCACCGCGGCGAACGGCCCCTCGGCCCAGGCGAGCCAGAACTGCCCGGCGACCGGGACCACCTCGGCGGCGACGGCCGTCCGACCGGCGACCGCCGCCCGGCCGAAGCGGGGCAGCCAGGCCGGCCGCCCGGTGGTGAACGCCACCGAGGGCGCCGAACCGTCGGCGGCCAGCCGGCCCCAGGCGAGCACGTGCGAGGCCCGCCCGGCGGCGGGGCTGCGGCGTGCACCGCGCAGCAGCTGCGGGGTGAGCCGGGCGGCGACCAGCACGTCGGCCAACTCGCCGTGCTGGTACACCTCCAGGGCGGCGCGGCGGCGGCCGGAGGCCAGCACGCGCACCGACCAGGGACCGGCCCCGACCGTCAGCGTCCCCTCCGGACCGTTCCCCGCCGCCGGCGCACCCGCCGCCGGCGCACCCGCCGCCTCCGCCGTCAACCCACCGTCGACCGCGCGGAGTGCGCCGGCCTCGGGGACACCCCCGTGGCTCCCGGGGCCGGGCCGCCCGTGCGGCGGAGTGGCGGAGTGCGATGCAGTGCTCGTCATGCCGACAAGCTTTCCGCCGATCATGGTCCGTTGTCGGTGGTGCCGCGCCCCGAATCGGGGGTGGTGCTAGCTACACCCCCACTGGGCAGCCCCCTTCATGGTGACTGTTGATCACCGGGCCCTAGGCTGTCCGTCATGTCCTCCACCACGTTGCGCCGGGCGCTCGTCAGGAGCCTGCGCCGGCCCCCGTGGTCGGCGCAGACCTGGCGGGACACCCGCTTCACGGCCGCCGGCATACCGATGGCGCTGCCGGTCTGGCTGGCCGTCACCGAGTCCAAGCTGATGTTCCCGCTGCTCGCGGTGATGCTGCTCTGCGTGCGCCCGCTCACCGCCCTCCAGCGCGGCCGGCTGCGCGCCCTGCACGGGGTGGAGCTGCCGCCCCCGCGCCCGGCGCAGGAGGGGGCCGGGCTGCTGGAGCGGCTGCGCACCCTGCACGGGGCGAACTGGCGTCAGGTCGGCTACCACCTGGTGGTCGGCCCGCTGCTGGCGGTGGGCGCCCTGACCCTGCTGTACGCCTGGGGCGCCGGCGTGGTGACCGCCACCCTGTACGGCTGGGAGTGGGCGCTGCCGGAGAGCAGTTCGCTGCACGAGGACGAGGCCGGCACGAACGTGGTGCTCACGGTGGCCGGGGTGCTGCTGCTGCTCGCCCTGCCCTGGCTGACGGCGCTGCTGGCCCGGCTGGAGGAGCGCGCGGCCCGGCTGCTGCTGGGCCCGAACCGGGCGGAGGCGCTGGAGCGGCGGGTCGAGGAGATCGCCGAGAGCCGCGCCGGACTGGTGGACGCGGTGGACGCCGAGCGCCGCCGGATCGAGCGGGACCTGCACGACGGCGCCCAGCAGCGCCTCACCTCGCTGGCGATGAACCTGGGCCTGGCCCGGCGCACCCTCAAGGACGTCCCGCCCGAGGTCATGCAGGTGCTCGTGGACGCGCACGAGGAGGCCCAGGCGGCCATCGACGAGCTGCGCGACCTGGTCCGCGGCCTGCACCCGGCCGTCCTGGAGGACCGCGGACTGGACGCGGCGCTGTCCGGCATCGCCGCCCGCGCCCCGCTGCCGGTGCGGCTGGACGTCGACCTGGTCGAGCCGATCGCCCCCACCGTCGAGGCGGTCGCCTACTTCACCGTCTCCGAGGCGCTCACCAACGTGGCCAAGCACGCCCGCGCGCAGCGGGTCGACCTCTCGGTGCGGACGGCCGGCGGCCGGCTGCGCCTGGTCATCAGCGACGACGGCGTGGGCGGCGCGGACCCCACGCGCGGCACCGGGCTCATCGGTCTGCGCAAGCGCGCCGCCTCGGTCGACGGCACGCTGTCCGTTCTCAGCCCCCTCGGGGGTCCCACCACCATCACCGTGGAGTTGCCGTGCGCGCTGTGATCGCCGAGGACTCGGTCCTGTTGAGGGTCGGCCTGGTCAAGGTCCTGGAGGCGGTGGGCTTCGAGGTGGCGGCCGCCGTCGGGGACGCCGACGAACTGCTGGCCGCGGTGGAGGAGCACCGCCCGAAGGTGGTGGTGGCGGACGTCCGGATGCCGCCGGGCTTCACCGACGAGGGCGTGAAGGCCGCCATGGTGATCCGCCGGCAGTGGCCCGAGGTCGCCGTGCTGCTGCTCTCCCAGTACGTGGAGGAGCGCTATGCCGCCGACCTGCTGGCCACCAACACCAGTGGGGTCGGCTACCTGCTCAAGCAGCGGGTGGCCAACGTGGACGACTTCGTGGACGCCTTGCAGCGGGTCGCCGAGGGCGGCACCGCGCTGGACCCGGAGGTGGTGGCCCAGCTGCTGGTGCGCCGCCACCGGGACCCGCTGGAGAAGCTGACCCCGCGCGAGCGGGACGTGCTCGGCCTGATGGCGGAGGGCCGCTCCAACGCCGCGATCGCCGGCTCGCTGGTGGTCAGCGACAGCGCGGTGGCCAAGCACATCAACTCGATCTTCACCAAGCTGGACCTGCCGCCGGCCGACGACAGCCACCGCCGGGTGATGGCCGTGCTGCGGTTCCTGGAGGTCGGGTAGCGATGCGGGGGGCGAAGACCTGGCGGCTCCTCGGGACGGTCACCGCGGTGCTGCTGGTGATCGGCGGCGGGTCGCAGACCTGGGCGATGGTGGTGCAGCAGCGCTCGGTCGCCGAGCGGCCGTACGACGTGTCGATCCGGAAGCTGAAGCTGGACACCGGCAACGCCTCGGTGCGGGTCCGGCCGGGCCGGGAGGGCCGGGTCGTGGTCCGGCAGCAGCTGGACTGGACGATCCGCAAGCCGGTGGTGTCGGCCGTCTTCGAGGGGGACGAGCTCACCCTCGGTCTGCAGTGCCGGCTGGTGCTGCCGTTCGTCGACCTGGGTTGCGGCGCGCAGATCGAGCTGGAGGTGCCGGCCGGCACCGACGTGTCGGGGCAGTTCGGCTCGGGCAGCGTCGACGTGGAGGGGCTGAGCGGCAACGTCCGGCTGGAGGGCACGTCGGGGGCGGCCCAGCTGAGCGGCCTGTCCGGGGAGGTGTACGCGCACCTCACCTCGGGGCTGGTGAAGGGCGAGGACCTGAGCTCGGCGCGGGTGGACGCGGCCACCACCTCGGGCGCGGTGGAGCTGGCCTTCACCCGGGCCCCGCACGCGGTGGACGTGAGCACCACCTCCGGCTCGGTGACGATGACCGTGCCGAAGGGCGGCCGCTACGCCTTCAGCGGGGAGGCCGGCTCGGGCAGCCGCCACATCGACCCCGAGCTGGCCGACGGCTCCAGCCCGAACAGCATCCGCGCCGAGGTCATCTCGGGTTCGCTGCGGATCGACGCGGCCACGGGGTAGCCACCGGGGAGGAGCCGGGGGCAGAGAGGAGCCGGGGGATAGAGGGGACAAGGAGGACACCGCCGGGCGGGTGATCCGGGTGGGGGACAATGGAGAGTCCCCGTACCCCGTCCCCGAGGTCAGCCGCGCATGACAGCCACGCCCGCACCCACCGCGACCACCGCCGAGTTCGCGCCGCTCGACATCGGCCCGATCCAGGTGTGGCCGCCCGTCGTGCTGGCGCCGATGGCCGGCATCACCAACGCGCCGTTCCGCACCCTCTGCCGCGAGCAGTCCGGCGGCAAGGGCCTGTACGTCTCGGAGATGATCACCACCCGGGCGCTGGTCGAGCGCAACGCCAAGACCATGCAGCTGATCAAGTTCGACGCCAGCGAGAAGCCGCGCTCGATCCAGCTGTACGGCGTGGACCCGGCGACGGTCGGCAAGGCCGCCCGGATGATCGCGGACGAGGGCCTGGCCGACCACATCGACCTCAACTTCGGCTGCCCCGTCCCCAAGGTGACCCGCAAGGGCGGCGGCTCGGCGCTGCCGTACAAGCGCAACCTGCTGCGCGAGATCCTGCGCGAGGCCGTGGCCAACGCGGGTGACCTGCCGGTGACCATGAAGATGCGCAAGGGCATCGACGACGACCACCTCACCTACCTGGACGCCGGCCGGATCGGCGCCGAGGAGGGCGTGTCCGCGATCGCCCTGCACGGCCGCACCGCCGCCCAGCACTACGGCGGCACGGCCGACTGGTCGGCGATCGCCCGGCTGCGCGACTCGGTGCCGGCGCACGTCCCGGTGCTGGGTAACGGCGACATCTGGTCGGCGGACGACGCTGTCCGGATGATGCGGGAGACCGGCTGCGACGGCGTCGTGGTGGGCCGCGGCTGCCTGGGCCGCCCGTGGCTGTTCCGGGACCTGGTCGCGATCTTCGAGGGCGACGTCGACTACGCCCGCCCGGACTTCGGCTACGTGGCGCGGGCGATGGTGCGCCACGCCCAGCTGCTCGGCGAGTGGATCGGGGACGAGGCGCGCGGTGTGATCGACTTCCGCAAGCACGTCGCCTGGTACACCAAGGGCTTCTCGGTCGGCTCGGAGCTGCGGGTGAAGCTGGCCAACTCCTCCTCCCTGGCCGAACTGGCCGAAACCCTCTCCCTGGTGGAGCAGTCGCAGGGCTGGCCGGACGGCGCGGACGGCCCGCGCGGCCGCACCAGCGGCAACGGCCGGGTGGTGCTGCCGGAGGGTTGGTTGGACGATCCGTACGACTGCGCCCGCCCGGGCGAGGATGCCGAATCGGACACCTCTGGCGGATGATCTATCCGTAGTGGCAAAAATGCCCCTCAGGGGCTGACTGCCACTCAGTCCCAGCCCTCTTGTCCATCCTGGACAAGAGGGCTCCTTTTCGGCGTTCTGGCGTCACGCAACGAGCACGATTCTGGACACAGTGCGACGATCGACGCAGGGCGTCTACGTTCGATCGATGAGATGCGCTGGTGACCCTTGCCACATGCGGTGGCGCCTGATGGCGGGTCAGTGGACGAAATGGACAGGTCGGCCGTGAATCGCTTCCCGAAGCCGACCGCCGGGGTTCGGCCGATTCGGGTGCAGGAAATCAAGCCGGGGCAACGCGACCGACCCGTCGTCGCTACCCTCCGTCCGAATCGTGCGATCTTCACGTTTCGTTGCGTTCAAGACTTGAACGCTTCCTCGCGTCATCCGGACGATTTCACCAACAGAGGTGAACGCCTTTATGCGCATTCGATCTAGCGGGTTACCAGCGGGTACCGGCCTCGTACGGCCTATTCGGGGCAGAGAAGTGCCTTCGAAATGGGTATGTTCTCCGGCGTCAGGGCAACCGCGTACGAGGAGACCGACCCGTGCCGTCCCAGCAGAAGTTTGTTTACTCCTTCACCGAAGGAAACAAGGACCTCAAGGATCTTCTTGGCGGCAAGGGCGCGAACCTGGCCGAGATGACCAACCTGGGCCTCCCCGTCCCTCCGGGGTTCACCATCACCACCGAGGCCTGCAAGGTCTTCCTGGAGACCGGTAGCGAGCCGACCTCCCTCCACGAGGAGATCAGCGCCCACCTGGACGCGCTCGAGCAGGAGATGGGCAAGAAGCTCGGCCAGGCCGACAACCCGCTCCTGGTGTCGGTCCGCTCCGGCGCCAAGTTCTCGATGCCCGGCATGATGGACACCGTCCTCAACATCGGCCTTTCCGACGTCTCGGTGACCGGCCTCGTCGCGCAGTCCGGCAACGAGCGCTTCGCCTGGGACTCGTACCGCCGCCTGGTCCAGATGTTCGGCAAGACCGTGCTGGGCGTCGACGGCGAGCTGTTCGAGGAGGCCCTGGACGAGGCCAAGCACGCCAAGGGCACCGTCAACGACCTGGACCTGGACGCTTCCGACCTCCAGGAACTCGTCGAGGTGTTCAAGGGCATCGTCGAGCGCGAGACCGGCCGGGCCTTCCCGCAGGACCCGCGCGAGCAGATGGACCTCGCCATCCACGCGGTGTTCCACTCCTGGAACGGCGACCGCGCCCGGCTGTACCGCCGCCAGGAGCGCATCCCGAACGACCTCGGCACCGCGGTCAACGTCTGCACCATGGTGTTCGGCAACCTCGGCGAGGACTCCGGCACCGGCGTCGCCTTCACCCGCGACCCCTCCACGGGCGCCCAGGGCGTGTACGGCGACTACCTGTCCAACGCCCAGGGCGAGGACGTCGTCGCCGGCATCCGCAACACCCTGCCGCTGGCCGAGCTGGAGAAGCTCGACAAGAAGTCGTACGACGAGCTGATGGCGATCATGCAGAAGCTCGAGAACCACTACCGCGACCTCTGCGACATCGAGTTCACCATCGAGCGCGGCAAGCTCTGGATGCTCCAGACCCGCGTCGGCAAGCGCACCGCCGCCGCCGCCTTCCGGATCGCCGTCCAGCTGGTCGACCAGGGCCTGATCGACCTGGACGAGGCCCTCATGCGGGTCACCGGCGGCCAGCTCTCGCAGCTGATGTTCCCGCGCTTCGCCCCGAACGCCGAGTCCAAGCAGATCGGCTGGGGCCTCGCCGCCTCGCCCGGCGCGGCGATCGGCAAGGTCGTCTTCGACTCCTACACCGCCGTCAAGTGGTCCCGTTCCGGCGAGAAGGTCATCCTGGTCCGCCGGGAGACCAACCCGGACGACCTGGACGGCATGATCGCCGCCGAGGGCATCCTCACCTCGCGCGGCGGCAAGACCTCGCACGCCGCCGTCGTCGCCCGCGGCATGGGCAAGACCTGTGTCTGCGGCGCCGAGGAGCTGGAGGTCGACACCAAGGCCCGCCGCTTCACCACCGCCGACGGCCTGGTCGTCGAGGAGGGCGACATCGTCTCGATCGACGGTGCCTCCGGCAAGGTCTACCTCGGTGAGGTACCCGTCCTGCCCTCG
The DNA here is from genome assembly GCF_040302625.1 of Kitasatospora sp. NPDC097643. Classification (NCBI taxonomy): domain Bacteria; kingdom Bacillati; phylum Actinomycetota; class Actinomycetes; order Kitasatosporales; family Streptomycetaceae; genus Kitasatospora; species Kitasatospora sp. NPDC097643. The sequence continues at coordinate 65,994 of NZ_JBEOSA010000050.1, forward strand.
CCCGTCGTCGAGTACTTCGAGGGCACCCTGCACGCCGGCGCCGACGTCCAGGGCGGGCTGGTCCAGGCCGTGCACCGCCTGATGTCGCACGCCGACGGCCGCCGCCGCCTCGCGGTGCGCGCCAACGCCGACAACGCCGAGGACGGCGGGCGCGCCCGCCGCTACGGCGCCCAGGGCATCGGCCTGTGCCGCACCGAGCACATGTTCCTCGGCGAGGAGCGGCGCAAGGAGGTCGAGCACCTGATCCTGGCGGACAACGACAAGGACCGCGAGCTCGCCCTCTCCACCCTGCTGCCGCTGCAGAAGAGCGACTTCCTGGAGCTCTTCCAGGCGATGGACGGGCTGCCGGTCACCGTCCGCCTGCTCGACCCGCCGCTGCACGAGTTCCTGCCGGACATCACCGAGCTGTCGGTGCGCGTCGCCCTCGCCGAGGCCCGCAAGGACCCGAACGAGAACGACCTGCGCCTGCTCCAGGCGGTGCACAAGCTGCACGAGCAGAACCCGATGCTGGGTCTGCGCGGCGTCCGCCTCGGCCTGGTCATCCCCGGCCTGTTCGGCATGCAGGTCCGCGCCATCGCCGAGGCCGCCGCCGAGCGCAAGCTGGCCGGCGGGGACCCGCGCCCCGAGGTGATGATCCCGCTGGTCGGCACCGTCCAGGAGCTGGAGCTGGTCCGCGACGAGTGCGAGCGCGTGCTCGCCGAGGTCGCCCAGTCCACCGGCGTCCAGCTGGACATCAAGCTCGGCACCATGATCGAGCTGCCGCGCGCCGCGGTCACCGCCGGTCAGATCGCCGAGGCCGCCGAGTTCTTCTCCTTCGGCACCAACGACCTCACCCAGACGGTCTGGGGCTTCTCCCGGGACGACGTGGAGGCCTCGTTCTTCACCGCCTACCTGGAGAAGGGCATCTTCGGGGTCTCCCCGTTCGAGACCATCGACCGCGACGGCGTCGGCTCGCTCGTCAAGCACGCCGTCGAGGCCGGCCGGGCCACCCGACCCGACCTCAAGCTCGGCGTCTGCGGCGAGCACGGCGGCGACCCGGACTCGGTCCACTTCTTCCACGAGGTGGGGCTGGACTACGTCTCCTGCTCCCCCTTCCGGATCCCGGTGGCGCGCCTGGAGGCAGGCCGCGCCGCCATCGAGTCGGCGGGCAGCGACTCGCGCTGAGAGGGTAGGCATCCCCTACTCAAGCGCGGGTACGACTGACCGCTTCCCCTCCCGTCGGGAGGGCGTACACCGGAGCTCGGCGCAGGGGGAAGTACTGGTGGGACGGCTACCGCGGTCGGCTGCCCAGCGGCATCATCGACATCGCGGAGATGGAGCACCACGCGGAGTCGTTGACGATCCTG
>NZ_JBEOSA010000051.1:0-65536 GCF_040302625.1 Kitasatospora sp. NPDC097643
AACAGGCCGCCCTCGAAGCCGGACCGGGTGACCTTCTTCAGCCAGTGCGCCGGGATGATCTGGTCGGTGTCGACGTTGCTGCGGCGCAGCGGGACCACCCGCCTGGTCGGCGCGGCCGCCGTCGCACTGGCCGCCGCGCTGACCCTGACCGCCTGCGGATCCTCCGGCGGCGGCCCGGGCCCCGCCAAGGTCGTCCAGCAGAAGCAGGACTCGCCGTACCAGGGCACCAAGCTCAGCAAGAACTTCGAGAAGCCGGACCTCCAGCTGACCGACACCTCGGGACAGCCGTACGACCTGCGGCAGCAGACCAACGGCAAGGCCACCCTGCTGTTCTTCGGCTACACCAGCTGCCCGGACGTCTGCCCGACCACCATGGGCGACATCGGCGTGGCGATGAAGGCCCTCTCCGCCGAGGACCGCAAGAAGATCAACGTCGTCTTCGTCTCCACCGATCCGCAGCGCGACACCCCCAAGGTGCTGCGCACCTGGCTGGACTCGATGGGCAGCGACTTCATAGGCCTCACCGGTGACCTGGCCAAGGTGAAGACGGCCGCGAAGTCCCTCGGCATCATGATCGAGGATCCGGTGGTCAACCCGGACGGCACCGTCACCTCCACCCACGGCGCGCAGGTGCTGGCCTTCCTCCCGTCCGACGACAAGGCGCACGTGCTCTACCTCAGCGGCACCGAGGAGAAGACGTACGAGCACGACCTGCCGCTGCTGGCCAAGGGGGTCGCGGCATGAAGGGGGGCATCGGCCGCGCGCCGCTCGGCTTCCGGCGGACGGCGCTCACGGGTGCCGTCCTGGCGACGGCCCTGGGCGGCGGCGCCATCCTGGTCGCCTGCGGGGCGGGCGGTCAGGACGGCGCCGCCGGCGACGGACCGGCCCGGCTGAGCGTCGCCGACTCCTACATCCCGCTGCCGCCGGCCGGCGGCATGGCGGCCGGCTACCTGACCGTCCGCAACGACGGCGGGCAGGACCAGCTGGTCAAGGTGAGCAGCCCGGGCGCCGAGTCGATCACCATGCACCGCTCGACCCCGTCCAGCATGGAGCAGGTCGACCGGCTGGACGTGCCCGCGCACGGCGCGTTGCGGTTCGCCCGGGGCGGCACCCATCTGATGATCATGGGTTGGCAGAAGGCCCCCGCCCTCGGCGACGAGCTGGAACTCGACCTGACCTTCGCCAAGTCCGGCACCATCGCGGTCAGGGTGCCGGTCAAGGAGCTCACGTACCGCCCCGACCAGAGCTGAGACGAGGGGACCCGCCAGCATGGAGAAGGCCTCCCACCACCGGACCGCCCACCGCCGGGCGGCCGTCCACCGGACCGCCGCCCGCCGGATCGCCGGTGCGCTCGGGGTGCTCGGCGCACTGCTCGCGCTGATGCTCGCCGGGGCCGGACCGGCCGCCGCGCACGCCACCCTGGAGTCCACCGACCCGCACCAGAACTCGGTGGTCGCCGCCGCGCCGCAGGCGGTCACGCTGACCTTCAGCGAGTCCGTCTCGCTGTCCGCCGACTCCGTCCGGGTGCTCGACCCGGCCGGCCGGGCGGTGGACGCCGGCAACCCGGGGCACGCCGACGGCCGGGCCAACACCGCCCGGGTCGGCCTGACCGGCGGCCTCGCCAACGGCACGTACACGGTGGCCTGGCGCGCCGTCTCGGAGGACTCGCACCCGATCGGCGGCGCCTTCACCTTCTCCATCGGCGCGCCCTCGGACACCTCGGTGTCCGCCACCGCGCTCCAGGGCGCCAAGGCCGACGGCCTGGTCGCCACCCTCTACGGCACCGGGCGCACCGTCGCGTACGCGGCGTTCGCGCTGCTCGCCGGAGCTGCCGCGTTCGTGCTGGTCTGCTGGCCCGGCGGGGCCACCCGGCGACCGGTGCAGCGGCTGCTGATGACCGGCTGGGTGGGGCTGCTGGTCTCCACCGTCGCGGTGCTGATGCTGCGCGGTCCGTACGAGCGCGGCTCGGGGATCGGGCAGGCCTTCGACCTGTCGCTGGTGCGCGCCACCCTGGACGAGCGGATCGGCACCGCGCTGGCCGCCCGGCTGCTGCTGCTCGCGGCGGGCGGGGTGTTCCTGTCGCTGCTGGTCGGCCAGCTGGGGCAGCCGACGACGCAGCCCGCCGCTCAACCGACCGCGAAGCCGACGACGGCCGACGACGGCGGGGACGAGGAGGCCGCCGAGCTGCGGGAGCTGGAGCAGCGCGCCGCCGAACGGCCGCAGCGCGAGGCCCGGCTCGGCCTCGGCGTCGCCGGGCTGGTGCTGGCGGTCGCCCTCGCCGCGACCTGGGTCGGCGCCGACCACGCCGCGGTGGGCATCCAGGTCTGGCTGGCGCTGCCGCTCGGCATGCTGCACCTGATCGCGATGGCCCTGTGGCTGGGCGGCCTGGCGGCCCTGCTGGTCGCGCTGCGCGCGGGCGTCGGCGCGGAGGTCGTCGACCGCTTCTCCCGGATCGCCTTCGGCGCGGTGGCGGTGCTGACCGCCACCGGGCTCTACCAGTCCTGGCGCGGCCTCGGCAGCTGGGGCGCACTGACCGGCACCGAGTACGGGCGGCTGCTGCTGGTGAAGACCGGCTGCGTGGTCGCGATGCTCGGCGTCGCCTGGATCTCCCGCTCCTGGCTGGCCCGGCTGCGGGCCGCCCCGGCCGAGGCGGCGGAGGTCGAACCGGCCGAGCTGCCGGAGCCGGTCGCGGTCGCCGCGCACGCCGAGGAGCCGGCCCCGGCACCCGCCGAGGACCGGGTGCGGCAGGCCCAGCTGGCCCGCCAGCGGGCGGCCCGGGAGAGCGCCGGGCGCGACCGCGGACTGACCCCGACCCGGGCCGGGCTGCGCCGCTCGGTGCTGGTGGAGGCGCTGGTCGCGGTCGCCGTGCTGGCGGTCACCACGATGCTCACCAACTCGCCGCCCGGGCGGGTCGCGAGCGAGGTCCGGGCGGGCGCCGCCGCCCCGGCCCCGGCCCCGGCGGGCGGGGGCGCGCCCGCCGCGCAGACCGAGCCGGGCCGCACCCTGGAGCTCAAGCTCCCGTACGACACCAAGGGCCGGACGCCGAACGCCAAGGGCACCGCGACCGTCACCCTCAACCCGGCCCGGACCGGCCCCAACGAGGTGCACCTCAAGCTGGACGGCGCGGACGGCCGGCCGGTCGAGGTCCCCGAGGTCGAGCTCGCCTTCACCCTGCCGGACCGCGACCTCGGCCCGCTGCCGGTGGCACTCACCCCGGAGGGCACCGGCCGCTGGAGCGGCACCGCACAGCTGCCGCTGGCCGGGAACTGGGTGGTGTCGGTGCAGATCCGCTCCTCCGACATCGACCAGACCACCCCCACCCAGCAGCTCAAGATCGGCTGACCGCGATGAACCACGACGAAGCGCCCGACCGCGGCGGCTTCACCCGCCGGGCCCTGCTCGGCACCGCCGGCGCCGGGCTGCTGGCCGGGGCCGGCGCCGGGGTCGCCGGGGCGGTCGCCCTGGACCGCGGCCCCGGCGGCACGCCCGCCGCCGCCCCCGGCGGGGCGCTCGGCGCGGCCCGGGTGGCGTTCCACGGCGAGCACCAGGCCGGCATCCTCGACCCGCAGCAGGCCCGGGTCCAGCTGGCCGCCTTCGACCTGGCCGAGGGCGCCGGCCGGGACGGGCTGCGCGCGCTGCTGAAGCGCTGGACCGGGGCGGCCGAGCGGCTGACCGCGGGGGAGCCGGCCGAGGAGTTCGAGAACCAGGTCGCCCTGGACGCCGGCCCCTGCTCGCTCACCCTCACCGTCGGCTTCGGCGCCGCCCTGTTCGACAAGGCCGGGCTGGCCGACCGCCGGCCGGCCGCGCTCGAACCGCTGCCCGCCTTCCCCGCCGACGCGCTCGACCCGGCCCGCGGCGACGGCGACCTGTTCGTCCAGATCGGCGCCGACGACGCCCTGGTCGCGGTGCACGCGCTGCGGGTGCTGCAACGGCTGGCGGCCGGCACGGCGGCGCTGCGCTGGCAGACGGCCGGCTTCGCCCGGACGCCCGGCGCCACCGCGCGGCCGGTGACCGGACGCAACCTGATGGGCCAGATCGACGGCACCAACAACCCGAAGCCCACCGAGGACGGCTTCGCCGCCAAGGTCTTCTGCGCCGCCGGAGGCGACCAGCCGGCCTGGCTGGCCGGCGGCTCGTACCTGGTCTACCGGCGGATCCGGATGCTGCTGGACAGCTGGGAGGCGCTGCCGGTGGACCGGCAGGAGCGGGTGATCGGACGGCGCAAGGCGGACGGCGCACCGCTGTCCGCGCCCCCCGGAGCGGCGGAGCACACGCCGGTGGACCTGGCCGCGCAGGGCCCCGACGGCGCCCTGGCGATCCCCGCCGACGCGCACGTCCGGGTCGCCGCCCCGGCCGCCAACGGCGGGGCCGCGATGCTGCGGCGCGGCTTCTCGTACCACGACGGCCTGCTGCCGGACGGCGCGCCGGACGCCGGGCTGCTCTTCCTCGCCTTCCAGACCGACCCGCGCAAGGGGTTCACCCCGGTGCAGCGCAAGCTCTCCCGGGGCGACGGCCTCTCCCGCTTCCTGCGGCACGAGGCCGGCGGCCTGTACGCGGTGCCCCCGGGGGTGCCGGCCGGGGGCTACCTCGGCCAGCAGCTCCTGGAGGGCTGAGGCCCGCGCGCACGCCCGTTCCGTCCACTGAAACGCTTTCATGGACGGTGAACCGAGTGGTTATGGTGACTGCTTCGGTAAGACCCTTCCGCTCCGTCTGGAGGCGCCACCATGTCCGCCACCCGCTACACCTACCTCGGCCCGGCGGGCACCTTCACCGAGGCGGCGCTGCGCACCCTGCCGGAGGCGGCGACCCGGGAGCTGGTGCCGCTGGCCTCGGTGCCGCTGGTGCTGGACGCGGTGCGCGGCGGGGAGGCCTCGGGCGCGTTCGTCCCGATCGAGAACTCGGTCGAGGGCGCGGTGACCGCGACCAGTGACGAACTGGCCTCCGGGGCGCCGCTGATGATCTACCGCGAGGTGCTGCTGCCGATCTCCTTCGCGCTGCTGGTGCGGCCGGGCACCGAGCTGTCCGGGATCAAGACGGTGACCAGCCACCCGGTGGCCCAGCCGCAGGTGCGCCGCTGGCTGGCGGCCAACCTGCCGGACGCCCGGTGGGAGGCGGCCGCCTCCAACGCGGACGGCGCCCGGCTGGTCGCCGAGGGCCGGTACGACGGGGCGTTCGCGGGTGAGTTCGCGGCGCCGATCTACGGGCTGGACCCACTGGTCAAGGAGATCGCGGACGCGCAGAACGCGACCACCCGCTTCGTCCTGGTCGGCCGGCCGGGGCGGGTCTCCTCGCCGACCGGCGCGGACAAGACCTCGATGGTGGTCTGGCTGCCGGACGACCACCCGGGTGCGCTGCTGGAGCTGCTCCAGGAGTTCGCGGTGCGCGGGATCAACCTGATGCGGATCGAGTCCCGGCCGACCGGCGAGGGGCTGGGCAGCTACTGCTTCCTGATCGACTGCGAGGGGCACCTGTCCGAGCGCCGGGTGGCCGAGGCGCTGATGGGGCTCAAGCGGATCTGTCCGCAGGTGCGGTTCCTCGGCTCCTATCCGCGGGCGGACCAGCAGGTGTCCACGCACCGGCGGCCGGGGACCTCGGACGCCGATTTCGCCGCGGCGGCCGACTGGCTCTCCCGGTGCCTCGACGGGCGCGCGGACATCTGACCGCCGACTTTCGTTTTCCCGTCCTTTTGCGACTGTTTTCGACCGGTCCACCCAACCACGGCGAGTGACCGCACCCGCTGTCCACAGGCCCACCTCGATGCCGGGCCGCTGTCCACAGGGCCGCCCACTGTCCACAGCCGAGAGTTATCCACAGGCCTGGGGACGAGTCGACAAACCGGTATAGCCACTGCACAGATCGGTCGGATCATCGGTTTGCGTCGCAGAGATGACTAATCGGACCAGAGTCACCCGCTTGCCAGCAAATCACCCGTCCGAGTGCTTCAATTCCCTCACCCGAGAAGGTCAAATGAGGTTTGAAACCTCAATTCCCTGGTTTCGGTGAGCGGCGGCCTGCCGCCCCCAGGGATCCACAGCCCCGGAGCCGCGCCTGTGGATAACCTCACACCGCGCCGCTCCCCCGAAAAGTTATCCACAGGCTGTGGTGAGTTATCCCCAGGGGAAAACCGGTACCGGTGGACGAGCGCCCGCCCGGTAGGCTTGGGCCCGTGATTGACCTTCGCCTGCTCCGTGAGGACCCTGACCGAGTGCGCGCCTCGCAGCGCGTCCGTGGCGAGGACGTCGACCTGGTCGACGCCCTCCTCTCCGCCGACGAGCGGCGCCGGTCCTCGGGCAGCCGCTTCGACGAACTGCGCAGCGAGCAGCGGACGCTCGGCAAGCAGGTCGCCCAGGCCAAGGGCGAGGAGAAGACCGCCCTGCTGCAACGCACCAAGGAGCTGGCCGCCGAGGTCAAGGCCGCGGACGCCGAGCAGGGTGCGGCCAAGGAGGAGGCCGAGCGCCTGCTCCGCTCGCTGGCGAACCTCATCGACCCGGCCGCCCCGGTCGGCGGCGAGGAGGACTTCGTCACCCTGGAGGAGATCGGCACCCCGCGCGACTTCGCCGCCGAGGGCTTCGAGCCCCGCGACCACGTCGAGCTCGGCCAGATCCTGGGCGCGATCGACACCGAGCGCGGCGCCAAGGTCGCCGGTGCCCGGTCCTACTACCTGACCGGCGTCGGCGCGCTGCTGGAGCTCGCCCTGGTCAACATGGCGATCGCCCAGGCCACCGCCGCGGGCTTCATCCCGATGATCACCCCGACCCTGGTCCGCCCGGCCGCCATGGACGGCACCGGCTTCCTCGGCCAGGCCGCCGAGAACGTGTACCACCTGGCGGAGGACGACCGGTACCTGGTCGGCACCAGCGAGGTCCCGCTGGCCGCGTACCACATGGACGAGATCATCGACGCCGAGAAGCTGCCGCTTCGCTACGCCGGCTACTCGTCCTGCTTCCGCCGCGAGGCCGGCACCTACGGCAAGGACACCCGCGGCATCATCCGCGTCCACCAGTTCGAGAAGGTGGAGATGTTCGTCTTCACCACGCCCGAGGACGCCGAGAACGAGCACCGCCGCCTGCTCCAGTGGGAGAAGGACTTCCTCAACGCGCTGGAGCTGCCGTACCGGGTGATCGACGTCGCCTCCGGCGACCTCGGCGCCTCGGCGGCGCGCAAGTTCGACATCGAGGCCTGGATCCCCACCCAGGGCAAGTACCGCGAGGTCACCTCGACCTCGAACACCACCGAGTACCAGGCCCGCCGACTGGCCATCCGGATGCGCGAGGAGGGCAGGACCCGCCCGCTCGCCACCCTGAACGGCACCCTGGTCGCCGTCCCGCGCACCATCGTGGCGATCCTGGAGAACCACCAGCAGGCCGACGGCTCGGTGGTCGTGCCCGAGGCGCTGCGGCCGTTCCTCGGCGGGCGGGCCGTCCTCGAACCGGTCAAGTAGCCCCAGCCGGGTCAGCCGACCCCAGCACCACCGCACCACCCGCGACTCCCGGGAGACGTCCGGCCCATGAGCACCACCAGCCCCAGCCCCGTCTCCCCCGGTGCCGCCCCGAGCGGTGGCGACCTGCCCTACCGGCTGGTCGCCACCGACCTCGACGGCACGCTGCTGACCAGCGCGGAGACCGTCTCCGAGCGCACCCGCGCCGCCCTGGCCACGGCCGTCGAGGCGGGCGCGCTGCACATCGTCGTCACCGGCCGCTCGGCGGTCTGGGCCCGCCCGGTCCTCGACGAGATCGGGTACACCGGGATAGCCGTCTGCGGCCAGGGCGCCCAGGTGTACGACGCCGGTGCCCACAAGCTGCTCACCTCGCTCACCCTGGACCGCCGGCTCGCCGCGCTCGCCATCGAGAAGATCGAGGCCGAGACCGGCCCGCTGGCCGTCGCCGCCAACCAGGACGGGCTGGACGGCCAGGTGCTGGCCGGGCCCGGGTACGAGCTGCAGATCGGCTCCGACCTCCCGGTGGTCCGGGTCGAGCGCTTCGAGCTGCTCGACTCCCCGGTCGCCAAGCTCTACATCCAGCACCCCCGCCTCACCGACGACGCGCTCGCCGAGGCCGCCCGCCACGCCGCCGGAGGCCTGGTCGGCGTCGTGATGGCCGGGCCCGGCGTGGTCGAGCTGCTGCCGCTGGGCCTGTCCAAGGCCACCGGGCTGGCCGTCGCCGCCCGCCGCCTGGGCGTGCGCGCCGCCGACACCATCGCCTTCGGCGACATGCCCAACGACATACCGATGTTCGCCTGGGCCGCGCACGGCGTGGCGATGGCCAACGCCCACGAGGAACTGCTCGCGGTCGCCGACGAGGTCACCGCGAGCAACGACGAGGACGGCGTGGCCGCCGTCCTGGAACGGCTCTACCCGGCCCGCTGAGACAGGCCCTGGGGCACTGATTCTTGGGCGAATGACCCCCGGGCCCGCCCCCGCTGTGCCAGAGTAAGCGCGCCGATCACCCACGGGTCGGCACGTCGGCGCGCACACGGGGGGACCGCCATGGACGAGACGCCGCCGGAGGCCACCGGGCCCGCCGAGCTGCACGAGGCCGTCCGGGCGCTCGGCCGCAGCCTCGCGGCCCAGACCGAACAGGCCGCCCGCCGCGAGGAGATCATCACCCGGCTGCACGACGAGAACCAGCGGCTGCGCCGGGGCGAGATCGCCGCCGCGGTCGACCTCGTCCGGCACGGCCTGATCCGGCTGCACGACCGGATCACCGTCCAGGCCCGGCAGTTGGACGCCCCGCTCAACCTCCCCGAACTCCGCGCGCTGCTGGAGGCGTTGGCGCAGGAGGCGGCGGAGACGCTGGCCACCACCGGGGTCGACCGCTACGATCCCGTGCCGGGCACCGGGTTCGACCACCAACTGCACCGCGCGGTCGGACGGGTGGCGGCCGCCGCACCCGAACAGGACGGCAGCGTCACCGAGGTGCGCGCCGCCGGATTCCGGCAGGACGACCGGATCGTCCGCAAGTCCGAAGTCGTGGTGGCCCGTTGGAGTGAACCACCGGCCGACGGCGAACCGGGCCGGGCGCCTTCGGCGTCCTGACGACACGTCAACCCGAGCCCGGAGAGCCAGAGCGCCCACAGAGGGGGACAGACAGCCATGGCCGTGTACGGCATCGACCTCGGCACCACCTACTCCTGCATCGCGTGCATCGACGACGTCGGCCGCCCCACCGTGCTGCGGAACCTGGAGGGGACGGACACCACCCCCTCGGTGGTGTACTTCGAGGGCCCGGACTCCACCGTGGTCGGCCAGAGCGCCAAGGACGCCGCCGTGGTCGACCCCGAGCACGTGGTCTCGCTGATCAAGCGCGACATGGGCAGCGAGGGCGTCGTCCGCTCCTTCCACGGGCGGGAGTTCACCCCCGAGGAGATCTCCGCCCGGATCCTGCGCAAGCTGGGATCGGACGCCCAGGTGTCCGGCGGCCACGAGGTGCTGGACGTGGTCATCACCGTGCCCGCGTACTTCGGCCTCGCCGAGCGGGAGGCCACCCGCCGGGCCGGGCAGATCGCCGGACTGCGCGTGCTGGACGTGGTGGCCGAGCCGATCGCCGCCGCCCTCGACTACGGCGCCCTCGACCCGGCCGACGGCGAACGCGCCGTCCTGGTCTACGACCTGGGCGGCGGCACCTTCGACACCACCGTGCTGACCCTGGACGGCAACCGGCTCACCGTCGTCTGCACCGACGGCTCCAAGGAGCTGGGCGGCGCCGACTGGGACGACCGGATCGTGCTGCACCTGGTGGACGAGTTCCTGCGCGCCCACCCCGACGCCGGCAGCCCGCTCTCCGACGCGCAGAGCGAGACCCAGCTGCGCAAGGACGCCGAGGCCGCCAAGCAGGCGCTCTCCTTCCGGGAGAGCTACACCGTCCGGGTGATGCACCAGGGCCTGGTCCACAGTGTCGAGCTGACCCGGGCGGTGTTCGAGGAGCTGACCGCCGACCTGCTCGACCGCACCATCGAACTGACCCGCCGCACCGTGGAGTTGGCCCGCAGCCGGGGCGTCGTCCGGTTCGACGACGCGCTCCTGGTCGGTGGCTCGGCCAAGATGCCGGCCGTCGCCCGGCGGCTGGCGGAGGAGTTCGGCTTCGAGGCCAGGCTGCACAACCCCGACCTGGCGGTGGCCCGCGGCGCCGCGCTGTACGCCCTGGACCGGGCCCGGTTCATCGTCGAGAGCGGCGCCGAGCTGGACGGCCCGCCGCCCGAGGTGCCCGACCTCGGCCCGATCTCCCAGCGGCCGCCGCTGGAGATCGCCACGGTCGCCTCGCGCGGCTACGGCATCCTGGTCCACGACCCGGAGACCGAGGTCTCCTCGATCTACCACCTGGTGCACGCCAACGACAGCCTGCCGGCCTCCCGGACCGAGGACTTCTACACCATCCGGCCCAACCAGACCGGGGTGCACGTCCAGGTCCACGAGCAGGCCGGCGCGGTCGAGTCCGCCGAGCTCGCGCACAACGTGTCGGTGGCCGAGGGGAACCTCACCATCCCGCCCGGCAAGCCCGCCAACTGGCCGATCCAGGTGACGTACACACTCAGCGTCTCCGGTCTGCTGTCGGTGGTCGCGATCGAGCGGGAGACCGGCGAGGAGCTGCACATCTCGGTCCAGATCACGACCGGGATGACGGACCAGCAGGTCGACGACGCCCGCGCCCACCTCAGCCGGGTCCGGATCAGCTGAGCCCGACCGGAACGCACCGATGGCCTTCGACGAACAGCGCTACCGCCGCGAGGTCCTGGACGCCGGGTTACCCGTCCGGGACAACCTGCGGTGGCGCTACCAGCTGCCCGAACGGCTGACCGCTGAGGAGGTCGCCACCACCGTGGCGGCCGTCCGGGCCTGCTGGGCGCGGCTGTACTCGCGGCTCAAGTACAAGCCGGTGATCACCGAACTGCGCGCCGCGGACGTCGCGCTGCGGCCCGTCCTGGACGCCGCCGCCGGCGGTGACCTCGGGCCGCTGCGGGCCGAACTGGCCAGCCAGGACAGCGCCGAGAACACCGCCCGGGCCCGGCTGCGGGCCGCGCTGGAGCAGGCCGCCGACGGTCTCGGCCTGCTCGCCCCCGCCGCCCTCGCCGAACTGGCCCGCGCCCACGACTCCACCCCGGACGCGCTCCGGGCCCTGCTCGACGGCTCCGGGATCACCCTCGCGGAGCCCGAGACCCTGCCCGTCGAACCGCCGCACCCCGCGTACGCGCCGGTCGCCCGGCAGCTGGAGATCCTGAAGCTCCGCCACCTGGCCGACTTCCTGGAGACCGCCACCACCGGCGGCCGCTGCGCCGGGCCGGTCCGCTACTTCGCCCCGCCCCGGACCGACACCGCGGTGGTCGACCGGGCCGCGCACGCCTGGGGCCGGCAGCCGCACGGCGCCGTGCTGACCGCCGCCGAGACCGTCGTCGCCGCCGCCCGCCAGGTGCTGCGCGAACAGGGTCCGGACGGGCTGGCCGCCGCCCTGCGGTACGAGCTGCTCACGGCCCTGCGCCGGCGCCGCACCAGCCGCAGCACCGGCCCCGAACTGCTCGGCCACGCCGTCGACGGGCTCGGCCTCGACCGCGGCGACGCCCGCCGGCTGGTCTTCGCCGTCCTGCACGAGCACCCCGACCGGGAGGACCCGGTCCTGGCCGAACTGCGCCGGCTGGCCGCCGCCGGGCGGCTCACCGCCGCGGTCGAGACCGCCCGCCGGGCCCCCGCCGGGACCCTGCCGCCCGAGGCCGAGCAGCTGCGCGACCACCTGGGCGCCGAACTGGACCGGGCGCTCGCCAAACGGCGGCAGGCGGAGCGGATCCGCGGCACCGACCCCGACCGGGCCTGGTACCTGCTCGACGAGATCGAAGCCGCCGTCAAGGACCTGCCCGGCGTCGACGACCTGCGGCGCGCCCTGCCGCCGCACCCGGTGCCGTCCGTCACCGCGCACCCCGACGGGGCGGGCGTCCTGGTCGGCTGGCGGCCCACCCCGTCCACCGCCGGCGAGCCGGTGTACCGGATCGTCCGCACCGTCGGACGGCCGCCGCGCACCGAGCGGGACGGCACCGAGCTGCCGCCGCCCGCCCCCGGCGCGGACAGCCTGCGCGACCCCGACCCGCCCGTCAACGCCCTCCTCCACTACGGGGTTTCGGTCCGCCGCGCGGCCGAGCCGAACGGGCAGCCGTCCCGGCTGGCGGTCTCCCCGCCGGTCTTCCACCGGCCCGAGGTGTCCGGCGCCGGGCTGCGGGCCGGGAGCGGCGTGGTCACCGCCCGCTGGAGCTGCCCGCCCGAGGCGGAGTCGGTGCAGGTCACCCGCGATCCCGGCGGCGTCCCGGTGCCGGCCGGGCGGGACGGCTTCACCGACACCGGCCTCAGCAACGCCACCGCGTACGGCTACCGGATCCGCGCCGTCTACCGCGGCCCGGACGGTGCCCGCGCGGCCACCGCCGGCCTGCGGCTCACCGCCGTCCCCAGCGCACCGCCCAGCCCGGTGGGCGCGCTGACCGTCCGGGCCCAGCCCGGCCAGCCCGGCCGGCTGGTCGCCCACTTCGCCCGGCCGCGCAGCGGCACCGTCGAGCTGTACCTGCTGGACCGCGAGCCGCCCTGGCCGGCCGGCCACCGGCTGCCGGTGGCCCGGGTCCGGGCCGCCGCCCGCAGCGTCGACGCCCGCCCGGAGCGGGACGGCGGCCTCGGCTTCACCGCGCCCGGCGGCCGGGCCGTCGTCCTGGCCGTCACCGTCGCGGGCGAGGACGCCGTCATCGGCGACCACCAGCCCGTCCTCGCCCTGCCCGGCCTCGGCCGGCTGACCGCGACCCGGCGCAGCGGCGAGGTCCTGCTCGCCCTCGACTGGCCCGCCCACGAGGTCGACACGATCGAACTCGGCTGGTCCCCGGCCGGCGAACCGCCCCGGACCCAGGTCGTCACCCGCGGCGACTACCTGCACCACGGCGGCGTCCGGCTGCCCGCCCCGGACGGGCGCGCGCTGCGGATCGAGGCCCGGGCGGTGGCCACCGTCGACCGGCGCAGGGTGCTCGGCCCGCCGAGCACCGTGGAGCTGCCGGCCCGGATCGACGTCGACTACACCGTGACCCGCACCGGCCTGCCGGGCCGGCGCCGGATCACCGCCGTCCTCACCGCCCCGCCGGACGCCCCCGCCGGGCTGCGCGCCGACCGGATCGTCCTGGTCCTCGGCACCGGCCCCGGCTGGCCGCTGCGGCCCGAGGAGGGCACCGCGCTCGGCGAACTGCGCGACGTCGAGCTCCCGCCCGGCACCCCCGTCGAACTGTCCGTCGCCGCCCCGGCCCACCGCGGCGGCTACTGGCTCAGATGCTTCGCGACCGGCGGCGGCGTGGTGCTGCGCGACCCGGCCGCCCGCACGTTGAAGGTGAAGTGAGGCCCGTGGCCCGGAAATGCGTCTGCCCGCACTGCTTCCGGCGGATCACCCACGCCGACACCCGGTTCGAGTGCGCCACCCCGGCCTGCCGCGGCGGCGAACCGCCCGTCGCCACCGACCCCAGGGCCGACCGGGCGGGCTGCGGGAGCTGCGGGCGGGTCACCAGCCGGCGGCTCTGCGCCCACTGCGGGGACCTGCTGCCCTCCGGCTACCTGGAACAGCCCGGCACCCTGGTCGCCCTGGTCGGGCCGCCCAACTCCGGCAAGTCCACCTACATCGGCGTGCTGGTGCACGAGCTGCGGCACGGCGTCGGCAAGGAGCTCGACGCCGCGCTCCAGCCCTGCGACGACAACACCGTCATCCAGTACGAGGAGGGCTACGGGCGCGTCCTGTTCGACGAGCACCGCACCGTCCGCAAGACCGACACCCGGCTCAACCGGCACAGCGTGGCCGGGCGCCCACTGGTCTACCAGCTCAAGCGCCGCCGCCGCGGCCTGTTCGGCCAGAAGCACGCCACCCTCACCCTGGTCTTCCTGGACGCGGCCGGCGAGCACTACGGCAGCGACGACCAGGTCGAACGGGAGGCCCGGTACCTCGCCGAGGCCGACGCCCTGGTGCTGCTGCTCGACCCGCAGGACCTGCCCGGCACCGCCGGTCCGGCCGGCCCCGGCCGGGCCGTCAGCGGCGGCGCCTCCACCGACGTGCTCAGCCGGGTGCTGCGCCACCTCACGGCCGTGCACGACGTGAAGCCCAACCGCAAGCTCAGGCTGCCGATCGCCGTCGCCATCACCAAACTCGACCTGCTGCTGACCGGCATCGAGGACAACTCCCCGCTGCGCCGCGAGCGTCCGGCCGGCGCGCGCTTCGACGCGGACGACCGGGAGGCCGTGCACACCGAACTGCGCGCCCGGCTCGACCAGTGGCAGGCCGACGGCGTGAGCCGCGAACTCGACCACTACTGCGCCGACTACCAGCTGTTCGGCATCTCCATGCTCGGCACCGCACCGCGCGGCGAGGCGATCGACCCGGGCGGCATCCGGCCGCACCGGATCGAGGACCCGCTGATCTGGCTCCTGCACAAATTCGGGATGCTCGACCGAGGAAAGGGCTGAAGGCCATGGCCGGCCAGGCACACTTCACCTCCGCTCCGCCGCAGCCCGGCAGCACCCAGGCCGGATTCCGCTTCACCGCCGTGTCACCCACCGCCCACCCGGCGCTGGGCGCGCTCACCCCGCTGCTCGGGTACGGGCCGCCGCCCGGTGCGCCGAGCGCCCCGACCCCGCAGGACATCGCCGCCTTCCCGCTCGCGTTCAGCTACCGCCGGCTGCCGGACGCCGCCGTCCTCGCCCAGTGCCGCTACACCGGCCAGGACTACACCGGCCGCTGGGGCAACTACTTCGGCCACGCCGTGCACGCCCTGCCCGAGGAGCTGGCCGGGCTGCGGCCGGTCGAACTCTGGCGCTCCCCGCTCTGGGCCGGCGCGGCCGCCCCGGACGGCACCGCCCTGCCCGACCTCCGTGAGCTCCCGCCCGGCCCGGCCGTCGCCCCCGACCGGGTCGCCGAGGGCTTCCGGGCCGCCGCGGCGCGTTGCGTCGGCCCGCTGACCGACCTGCTCTCCGCCGTCCTCGACCGGCTGCGCCGGCCCGACCGGGACCGGCCGATCGCGCTGGTCTCCGCCGACGCCGACCGGACCGCCGCCTGGATCGCCGCCGTCTCCTACGCGCTGCCCGCCCCGCTCGCCGCCGAACTCTCCTTCACCACCTACACCGACCGCCCGGGCGAGGCCCGGCACCACCTGGCCGGCACCGTCCCGGAGGTCTGGCAGCGCGACCGCGGCCGCGGTCCCGCCCTGCTGATCGACACCGCCGAGTGGGACGGCGCCGGCGAGGACACCGGCACCCGGCCCGGCCTCGCCGCCCGGCTGCTCGCCCGGGCCTGGGTGAGCGGGGACGTCGACCTGCTGGACGGCGTCGCCGAACTCTGGGAGCTCACCGGCAGCACCCGCGACCGGCCCGACCAGGCGGTCACCGCCCTGCAGGGCGCCTGCGCGCTGGTCGCCGCCGCCCGCGGCGAGCTCGCCCACGGCGCCCTCGACCCCGCCGACCACGCCGCCCTGACCGCCCTGCTCGACCGCACCGCCGCGCGCGGCGAACCGCTGCCCGACGCCCTCCGGGCCGCCCTCGCCCGGGAGCCCGCCCCGCCCGGCATCGACCACCGGCTCGCCGTCGAACTCGCCCAGCGCTACCCGGAGTTCAAACCGCTCGCCCAGCGCGCCCTGGCCGCCCGACTGCACACCCCCGGACCGCGCCGGGCGGACGGCACCGTGCTCGGCGAGCTGCTGCACGACCTCGACGCCCTCCAGGCCACCGGGTACGGTCCGGCGCCCGCCGAGATCCGCTCGGCCACCCGGCACCGGCTGGCCGCCGCCCCCGCGCCGCTCGGCCCGGCGCTCGGCCTGCTCCCCCCGGCGGCCCGGCCCGCGCCCGGCGAGGGGCCCGGTGCCGAGCTGCCGGAGGCGTACCGCTGGGCGGTCTTCCACGGGGTGCTGGACGCCCTGGAGACCTGCCCCGAGCTGTACCACCTCGCCCTCGACCGGCCCACCTGCGTACAGCTGGTGTCCGGTCCGCCCCAGCCGCCGGAGGCCTGGTCGGCCGTGCCGCGCACCGCCGTCCGGGTGTTCTCCGTCGGCTTCCAGGGCGCGGCCGAGCCCGCCCTGGACCGCGCCGTCGGCTCCCTCCTGAAGCTGCACCGGGAGCACCCCGGCCTCGACACCACCGAGGTCACCCGGGCCCTGCGCCGGTTGCTCAGCCCGCTCCCGGAGCAGCCGGCGGAGCCGACCGCCGACTCGCCCACGCCGGCCGAGCGGCCCGGGCGGTCCGGCCGGAGCCGCGGCTGGTTCAGCGGCCGCGGCGAGGGGTGAGCGTGCCGCACTCCCCCGAGCCCACCGGGCAGCGGGTGCTCATCCGGATCCTGGTCGTGCTGCTGTTCCCGGTCTGGGCACCGGCGCTGCTCCTGTGCCAGCTGCTCACCGGCGTCCTCGCGCTGCTGGCGTTCCCCGCCGAACTGGTCCTGCTGACCCTGTACCAGCTCGTCGGCCTGCTCTGGCTCCCCGTCACCGACCGGCCCGAGCTCGGCGCCGACCCCGCGTACCTGGCGCACTTCCGCCGTGGGCTCTGGGACGACCTCGGCCGGGAGTGGCGCTGGTTCCGCGCCGAGCAGACCGAACACCGGCGGGCCTTCCTGCTCCGGCTCGACCACTGGTTCCGCGGCGGCCGGCGCGCCAACTGGTGCGCGCTCGGCTACCCGGTCGCGTTCCTGATGCTCCGGCTCACCGTGCCGTTCGCCGTCCTGCTGCGGGCCGTCGCCCTGCTCGCCCACCTCCCGGCCGTCCTGCTGCTCTGGGCCGGGTGGCAGCTCGCCCGGATCGCGGTGGTCGTCGCCGACCGGGCCCACCAGCTGCTCCCGCGGGGCTCCACCCGCTGCCCGCACCCCGGTTGCGAGCAGCTGGTCCGCCGGCCCGTGCACCGCTGCCCGGCCTGCGGCCAGGAGCACCGCGACCTGCGCTCCGGCCGCTACGGACTGATCCGCCGGGCCTGCCGCTGCGGCGCCCGGCTGCCCGCCTCGCCGCTCTTCGGCGCCCACCGGCTCGACGCCCACTGCCCGCACTGCACCCGCCGACTGCCCCGCCGCTGGGCCCGCAACCGGATCCGCACCGTGGTCATCGCCGGCGGCCCGAGCGCCGACCGGAGCGCCGTCCAGGCCCTGGCCCTCGACCAGCTCGACGACCTCGCCGCCGCATCGGGCGGCCACTTCCGCACCGACGAACCCGCCGGCCGGACCGCCGAACTCACCGGGCTGCGCGGCCGCGCCACCCTGCTCGCCGTGCTCGCCCCCAAGGGCGACGTCTACACCGACCAGGACCGGATCGACCACGCGGGCCTGCTCGACCACGCGGACGGGGTCGTCCTCGTCCTCGACCCGCTGGCGATCGAGGACGTCCGGCGCGCCGGCGGCGGCCCCGCCCGGCCGCTCGGCGAGGACTCCCCGGACACCCTCGGCCGGGTGCTGCTCAAACTCAAGGAGCCGGCCCGCCGCCGCACCCGCCGCATCGTCCTGCTCCTCGACCGCCCCGAACGGCTGCCCGCCGAGCTCGCCCCGCTCGGCACCGCCCCCGACCAGATCAGCGACTGGCTGGGCCACTACGCGAGCAACCTGCACTCCCTGCTCGGGCAGAGCGGCGCCCGGGTGCGGTACGGCGCCGTGGGCGGTGCGGGCGAGCCGGACGATCCCCGTCCGCTCGCCCGCCTGCTGCTCTGGGCCGGCGGCCGCCCCGCCGAACGCCGCCGGCTGCCCCGCCCGCCGGTGCACCGCCCCAGCGCCTCCACCCGGCTCTCCCGCCGGCTGCACCGCGCCCACCGGGCAGCCGGCGCCAAGTCCTCGCCCCGGCTGGACCTGCTCACCGACGTCGGCCTCGACTACCCCACCCGCCGCCCCGACGGCTGGATCCCGGCCGGCCGCCGCCACGGCAACCCGGTCTCCCTGCGCGCCAGCCGCGCCCTGCTGTCCGCCGCCCTGGCCGCGGTGCTGGTGCTCCCGGTGTTCACCCCGCTGCCGTCGTTCGACCCGGGTGGGATCTGGACGGCGATCGACCGGCAGTTCCACCGGCTGGACAAGTCCACCCGGGAGATCGACGCCGCCGACGCCACCCGCGCCCTCTCCTGGAACCCGCACGCCTCGGCTGGCTACGTGTACACGCCGCACAACGAGGTGGCGCTCGAACCCGACCTGGTCCTGGTCGAGCCGGCCTCTCTGAAGGAAGCCGAGCGTTACTGGACCACCTTCGCCAGCAGCGCCCACGAGAACTGGCTGGCCGTCGACCTCGGCGGGCCGGTCCCGGTCACCCGGGTGACGGTCGAGTTCGCCTGGGGGGAGCTGAGCCCGGCCTTCGTCCCGGTGAACTCGCCGGGGTACTTCAAGGCGACCATCAGGCCCCCGGCGGCCTACCGGCTGGACTACCGGCTCGGCGCCGACTGGAAGCCGCTGGCCCAGAGCGCCCCGTCGGGCCGGGACGTCCGGCTCCCCACCCCGGTCACCACCGACGCCGTCCGGGTGGTGCTCCCCGGCAACCCCGACCAGCAGAACGCCTACGGCATCAAGCGCGTCCGGGTCTGGACGGCCGACTCGACGGCGCTGAGCCTCGCCCCCGACGGCACCGTGTCGGACACCGCCCCGGCGCCCGTCCGGCTCCGGATCAAGAACACCTTCGCCCACGACCTGTCGATCCAGGTGGCCGAGCCCCAGCTGCCGCCCGGCTGGACGCTCCAGACCCCGGCCAAGCCGTCGCCGCCGCCGACCACGATCGGCGGCGGCGACGGGCTGACCCTCGACTGGCTGGTCGCCCCGCCCGGCCGTCCCACCACGGGATCGCCCGGCCCGATCGACTTCTCGGTCCGGATCACCGACGACGGCCGCACGGCGACGGCCTACTGCCGGGCCGTCCTGGACCCGGATCGCGAGCACAGCGCGGTCTACCACCTGCTCCCGACCGCCTGCGGCTCCAAGACCCGGACCCCCGTCCCCGACAAGACCGAGGGCTTCACGCCGACGCCCGCTCCGTAACCCTCTCCGGCGGCGACGCGCCGCCGGGGGCCGGTTGTAGGATGACCGGGCAAGTAGTTGTAGGATGACCGACGACCGGCGAGGACGACCAGCGGAGGGAGGACCGGCATGACCAGCGACGGCAGCAGCCTCCAGGCGGCCGGGCGGCGCTCCCTGGTGGACACCGCGATCGACCAGCTGCGGGAGCAGTTGGCGGCCGGGGCCTGGCCGGTGGGGTCGAAGATCCCGACCGAGCACGAGCTCGCCGAGCGGCTCCAGGTGGGCCGGAACACCGTCCGGGAGGCGATCCGGGTGCTGGTGCACGCCGGCATGCTGGTCTCCCGGCAGGGCGAGGGCACCTTCGTCCGCAGCACCAGCGACCCGGCCGCCGTCCTGCGGGGCGTGCAGCGCTCGGGCGTCCGGGACGTCCTGGAGGTCCGCGCGGCGCTGGAGGCCGAGGGCGCCCGGCTGGCCGCGCTGCGGCACACCCCCGAGGACATCGCCCGGATGCGGGCCGCGCTGGCCCGCGAGGCCGAGGTGATCGCGGCGCACCCCGAGCGGACCGGCCGCGAGGCCACCGTCGAGCACGACCTGGAGTTCCACACCGCCGTCGTCGAGGCCGCGCACAACCCGGCGCTCGCCGAGGTGTACCGCTACTTCGGCGCCTCGGTGCGCGAGTCGATGCGGACGGCCTTCGGCGACCACGACATGCCCGAGGTGGTCGTGGCCACCCACGCGGCGCTGGTCGACGCGATCGAGAGCGGCGACCCGGACCGCGCCGAGACGGCGTGTCGTGAGCTGCTCGCCGGGCCGACCGCGGCCGTCGAGCAGCTCCTCGCGGCCATCGCGGCCCGGAAGTAGGACGGCGCAGGCCCCGCTTCCGCCCGTCCGCGCCCTCCTCGATTCACGAAAGAACCGCACACCCATGGCCGTCACCCGTGCCCACCAGCCGGTTGTCACCTCCTCCTCCGCGTCCGCCACCTCCCCGCTGCCGCTCCGGACCCGGCTGGCCCACCCGGCCCTGCTGCTGGCCGGCATCCTGCTGGTCGCCCTGAACATGCGCGCCTGCCTGGCGGCGGTGTCGCCGATGGTCGGCGAGATCCAGCGGGCCTTCGGCCTCTCGGCGACGGCCAGCGGGCTGATCACCACCGTGCCGGTGCTGTTCCAGGGCGTCGGCGCGCCGCTCACCCCCCGGCTGACCCGGCGGTTCGGCACCGAGCGGGTGGTGCTGGGCGCGGTGCTGCTGCTGGGCGCGGGCGTGCTGCTGCGGGTGCTGCCCTCGGTGGCGGCGCTGTACGCGGGGTGCGTGTGGATCGGCGTGGCCATCGCCGTCCTGAACGTCTCGATGCCGGGTCTGGTGAAGCGCGAGTTCCCGGACCGCGCGGCCGTGATGACCGGCGTCTACTCGACCACCATGCTGGTCGGCGCGACCATGGCGGCCGGGCTGTCGGTGCCGCTGGAGCACGCCCTCGGCGGCGGCTGGCAGGCCTCGCTGGGCGCCTGGTCGGTGCTGGCCCTGGTGGCGGGCGTGGCCTGGCTGCCGCAGGTGCTGCGGGCCCGGCAGGAGCGGTCGGCCACCAAGCCCGTCGCGGGCCGGTCTGGCGCGTCCCACCCGCTTGCCGGCGCGTCCCTCGAGAAGCCGATCGAGGGGATCTGGCGCTCGCCGCTGGCCTGGCAGATCAGCCTCTTCATGGGCATCTCGTCGCTGCTGGTCTACATCCTGGTCGCCTGGATGCCGACGATCCTGGCCGAGCACGGCATGGACCGCGGCGAGGCCGGTCTGGTCTTCGCGTTCTCCAACCTGCTCCAGGTGACCGGGGCGTTCCTGGTGCCGTTGCTGGCCGGCCGGATGACCCGGCAGCGCGGTCTGGCGGTGGTGATGGCCGGGCTGAACGGGCTGGGCATCGCCCTGCTGCTGGTGGCGCCGGTGTCCGGTGCCTGGGTGTCGGCGGCGATCCTGGGCGTCGCCCAGGGCGGTTCGCTGGGCCTGGGCCTGGCGTTCATCGTGCTGCGCACCGGCAGCGCGGCCGGCGCCGCCCAGCTGGGCGGGATGTCGCAGGCGATCGGCTACCTGGTGGCCGCGGCCGGCCCGGTCGGCGCGGGTGCGCTGCACCAGCTGACCGGCGGCTGGACGACCACGCTGGCGCTGATGCTGGTGCTGGTCGTGGTGGTCGGCGCGGCCGGCTGGGGCGCGGGCCGCAACCGGACGCTCTGACCCGCCGGTTCACTCCTCCGCTGCGAGGGGCGGCTTCACTCCTCCGCTGCGAGGGTCAGCCCGGCCAGCTTGACCGAGGCGAGCACGGCGGCCGCGACGGTGACCGTCAGCAGCAGCGTGGCGGCCACCCCGACGGAGACCTCGGCGCTCAGGTCCGCGCCGGAGACCGTCTCGGCCACCGCCCGGCCCCACTGCTGGATGCTCAGCGTCCGGGCACCCGAGACGTAGTTGCCGATCAGCGCCTCCCAGATCAGTGCGTACCCGAGCCCGGCCACCACCGCGTGCCGGGTGACCACGCCGAGCAGCAGGAACAGCGCGCTGTACGCGGCCCCGGAGGCCAGCGCGGCCACCGTGTAGCCGAGCGCGATGCCGTCCTCGCGGCCGATCAGCAGCAGGCCGCAGAGCAGTGTCGGGATGCCGGCGAGCACCCAGGTGGTGCCGATCGCGACGGCCAGCTTGGTGGTGACGATCCGCCAGCGGGGCAGCGGCTTGGCCAGCAGGTAGACGATCGAGCCGTCGTCGATCTCGGTGGCGATCACGCCGGTGCCGACCACCAGGCCGAGGATCGGCACCAGGGTGCCGAGGTCCAGCTGGCCGAGGATCCTGGTGGCCAGGGTGTGCTCGCTCCCCTCGGTCCCGCTCGCGATGGCCGAGACCAGCAGCAGGAGGGCGGGGACCACCAGCAGCAGGATGCCGCGGCGGCGGCCCAGCAGGCCGCGCAGGGTCAGCCTGGCGACGGTCGGGTTCATGGTCGGTCGGCCCTTTCCTGGGTCCGGTGGGGGAGTTCGACGGCGGAGGCGCCGGCGGCCGGTCTCACGCGGAGACCAGGTACGAGAAGACGCTCTCCAGCGACTCGTCGGCCGGGGAGACGGTGTACAGCCGGATGCCGGCGTCCCGGGCGACCCGGGGCAGCAGGGTGGTGAAGCCCTGGAAGTTCACCGCCTGGATCCGCAGCGCCTGCTCCCGGGCGTCCAGCTCGATGCCGCTGGTGGAGCCGTCGGCGATCAGCGCGGCGGCCAGCCGGCGGTCGTCGCTGGAACGGACCAGGTAGCGGTGCGGGCGGTCGGTCATCA
Source organism: Kitasatospora sp. NPDC097643 (assembly GCF_040302625.1). Lineage (NCBI taxonomy): Bacteria > Bacillati > Actinomycetota > Actinomycetes > Kitasatosporales > Streptomycetaceae > Kitasatospora > Kitasatospora sp. NPDC097643. The sequence goes on from NZ_JBEOSA010000051.1 coordinate 22,233, forward strand.
GCCGGCGGATCCGGCGGAAGTCGCCGGAGGCGGCGTGCCGGCCGGCCACCATGACCTCGATGTGCCGGGCGAGCTGCTCGACCTCCTCCAGGATGTGGGAGGAGAACAGCACCGTCCGGCCGTCCGCGCCGAACCGGCGCAGCAGCTCCATCAGCTGGATCCGCTGGCGCGGGTCCATGCCGTTGAACGGCTCGTCGAGCAGCAGCACGGCCGGGTCGTGGACCAGCGCGGAGGCCATCTTGACCCGCTGCTTCATGCCCTTGGAGTAGGTGCCGGTGCGGCGGTCCTTGGCGTACGCCATCTCGACCAGGTCCAGCGCGCGCCTGGCGGCGGCGCCGGGGTGGGGGAGTCCGTGCAGTTCGGCGTTGGCGAGCACGAACTCCCAGCCGGTCAGGTAGTCGTACATCGACTCCCGCTCGGGGACCAGTCCGATCTGCCGGTACACCTCCTGGTTGCGCCAGATCTGCGCGCCGTCCAGGGTGACCGCCCCGCTGGAGGGCGCGAGGAAGCCGCTCATCATGTGGATGAGCGTCGACTTGCCGGCGCCGTTCGGGCCGAGCAGGCCGGTGATGCCCGGGCCGATCGTCATGCTGATGTCGTTGACGGCGACCACGTTCCCGAACCAACGGGAGACCTTGTCGATGGTGATGGTGGCCATGACGCCTCTCTCGGATTCTGCGGTTGATCAGACGCGGCTGTAGCGGCGCAGCAGCAGCCGGTACGAACCGGCCACCAGGAACACGGCGACGAGCGCGAAGACCGTCACCCCGAGCCCGCCGGGCGCGTGCCGCCGGTCCAGGCCGTACCCGAGGTCGAACACCTCGTTGGCCAGCGCCTCGACCAGGCCGTTGGGCGAGATCAGCGCCGCCCACTGCGCGGAGTCGGAGCCGCCGGGCGCACCGGCCTGGCTGATGCCGACCAGCACGCCGGCCACCGCGGTGCTGACCGTCAGGTAGCCCATGATCGCGGCCACCCCGAAGCCCCGGCGCGGGGTGGCCGCCGCGATCGCCAGCGCCACCGAGCCCGGCACCAGGGCGTACAGCGCGGCCGTGGCCAGGCCCTGGAGGAACTGCTGGGTGTTGTCCCCGAAGTCCATCCCGCCGAGCAGCGCACCGACGTACAGCACCAGCAACGGGGCCGCCATCAGCAGCAGTTGGGCGCAGACCATGGCCGCGAACTTGGCCCGGACGTAGTCGGTGCGGGTGATCGGGCGGGAGAAGTAGAGCGGCACGGTGTGGTACCGCAGGTCCCGGGAGAGCAGCACCGGCGCCTGGGAGGCGAGGAAGATCGAGATCACCAGGTTGAGCGAGGCCAGGTAGCCCGGGTACTCGACCGGCAGCTCGGGGCGCTGCGTGGTGAGCGCCAGCGCCACGATGATCACCGCGGGCACGGTCACCACACCGAGCACCAGCATCGGCAGCACCTTGGACTTGCCGGAGCGGCCGAGGCCGTACGCGGCGCGCAGGCTCTGGGTGAACAGCGAGCGGGTGGCGTAGCCGCGGCCGAGCCGGGGGCCGGAGTAGCCGCGGTAGCCGATGTCGTGGATGACGCCGGTGTCGGCGGGCCTGGTCTCAGGAGGCAGCGACATCGTCCGGCCCTCCCCTCTCGTCGGTGGGACGGTCGGTGTCCGCGGCATCGGTTCCGCCGCCGGAGCCGTCGCCGGAGTCATCACCGGAGGCGTCGCCGGAGCCGTCGCCGGTGAAGAGCTCGGCGACGCGGTGGCGGCGCTGCTCCAGCCGGACCAGGCCGAGGCCGAGGTCGGCGACGGTGTCGCGGATGACGTCGTACGTGTCGTCGCCGGCCAGCCGGACCAGGAGCAGGTGCGAGCCCTCCTGCTGGACGGACAGGCCGGCGGCGGCCAGCCGTTCGCGGACGGCGGCGCCCGGCGCCGGCAGGCGGTCGCCGGCCTCCTCCGGAAGGTCGGTGACCTCGACCGCGAGGACGGCCGTCGCCCCGGTGAAGGAGGCGGTGGAGGAGGACCGGAGCAGCTTGCCACCGTCGATCACCACCAGGTGGTCGCAGGTGCGCTCCAGCTCGCCCAGCAGGTGGGTGGTGACCAGCACCGAGATGCCGAAGTCGCTGTGCACCCGGCGGATCAGCGCCAGCATCTCGTCGCGGCCGACCGGGTCGAGGCCGTTGGTGGGCTCGTCCAGCAGCACCAGCCGGGGGTCGTGCACCAGCGCCTGGGCGAGCTTGACCCGCTGCTTCATGCCGGTCGAGTACCCGCCCATCGGCCGGTACCGCTCCTCGTACAGCCCGACGTGCCGCAGGATGTCGGCGGTGCGTTCGCGGGCGGCGGTGGCGGGCAGCCCCGCCATCCGGGCCATGTGCACCACGAACTCGGTGGCGGACACGTCCGGCGGCAGGCAGTCGTGCTCGGGCATGTAGCCGACCCGTTCGCGGATCTGCGGGCCCTGGGTGGCGATGTCCAGGCCGAGGACCTGGCCGCTGCCGGAGGTCGCCGGGGCGAGTCCGAGCAGGATCTTGATGAGCGTGGACTTGCCCGCCCCGTTGGCTCCGACCAGGCCGACGACCCCGGGCTGCACCTCGACGGTGAGCTGGTCGAGGGCGGTGACCCGGGGGAACCTCTTGGTGAGGCCGTCCGTCGTGATGACAGCAGTGGACACGCGCTCAACGTAATGGCCCTGCGGGAAAAGGACCATGAGCTGGAATGACGAGCCCTGGTGATCCTCCGGGATGACGTCCGGGCCGTTCTCCCCTAGGGGATCCGTCAGGCCGGCGCCGCCAACGCGATCAACCACCGCACTCCGGCCCGATGCACGCCGAACGGAGCACGTCGCGATCGAACCGCGGCGGGCGGACCGGCGTCGCCGCCGATCCGCCCGTACCGTCCGTACCGGTCCGTCAGGAGTGCGCGCGCTCCCACAGCTCGGTGACCTTGCCGGAGGCGTCGATCGCCACCTTGTAGTCGCCCGCCGAGCAGGGGTAGGAGCCCTTCTCGTTGTGCGGCGAGGCCAGGCACTCGTTGATGTGCTTGACCAGGTCGGCCAGGTTGACGTCCTTCGGCGGGGCCAGCACGGAGCTCAGGTGCCCCTTGGCGGTGGGCGCGAACTGCGCGGTCTTGTCGGCGCCGACCGGCTCGAAGCCGACGTCGTTCACCCCGCAGACGTCCTTGGTGTCCTTGTAGACCAGCGCGGTCGTGCTGGTGCCCTTCCCCGGATAGATCCACTTCTGGCCGGCCGGCATCGGTCCGTGCGAGCAGAAGCCCTCCGGTTCGTCGGTGGCGCCGCCCGACGGCTTCCCGGTCGGGTTCGGCTTGCCGGTCGGGGCGGCCGTCCCGGTGCCGGCCGGCGCACCCGTCGGGGCGGCGGTGGCGGCCGTCGGGGCGGCCGTGGCGGCCGTGGTCGAACCGCCGCCGCCCGCCTGGTCCGACGAGTTGTCCGGCCCGCACGCGGCGAGCCCGAGCGCGGCGGTGGCGACCAGGGCGGTGGCGAGCAGCCTCTTGGAATGCGACATGACGAATGAACCCCCGTGTAACGCATGATCAGACTGACGGTGCGGCGCACAGACTAGCGCCTCGCCCCGTCACCCCACGCCTTCCGGCAGGCCACCGCCCGGCCGTCACACCCGCCCGTGGTCCTTCAGCACCCGCCTGGCCTGGGCGAAGAGCATGCCCACGTTCACCGTCTTGCGGCAGACGACCACGGCGACCACCTCGTCATTGCTGTCGACCCGCAGGAAGAGGTGGGCCAGGTTGTCGCTGTTGACGAGGATCTCCTGGAAGTAGTGCCGGTCGCTCACGACCCCGCGCCGCTCCTTGAAGATGCCCTCGATCATCACCACGTTGCGGCCCTGGAACAGGTCGAGCGTGGCCGCCGCGAGCATGTCGAGGACCTCCGGCGGGTGCGAGTCGACGGTCTCCACCGACAGCAGCATGCCGGTCGACATATCGATGACCCCGGCGGCCACACAGTCCGGGACCTCGTCGCGCAGGCCTTTGACCAGGCTCACGATCCGATCGGTCATGCTCCGGGAGTCCCGGGCTTCCGCCATGCTCATGCTTCTCCTTCGTCCTCTTGTCCTGTGGTCCTGTTTGTCCTGTGGTCCTGTCGTGGTGACGGGGCCGGGGGCGCGGTCAGCCGGCCGGCTCCGCCGGGCCCCCGGCGGTGAGCAGGTCCCCGATCCGGTCCGCGGACACCTGCGCCTCGATGTGGAGCCGTTTCACGTCCAGCCCGGCGTCCCCGAGCACTCCGATCAGCGCCATCTCGCCGATCGCCTGGGCGACCAGGAAGCCGTCGGTGAACCGCGCCACGGTGTGGTGGAGCAGGCCCTTGCTCGCGATGGTGCCCGCGCGGCGCGCGATGCTGAGGGTCGCCGCGGTGAGCGCGGCGAGGCCCTCCGCGCTCTCGGTCTCGCCGCTGTCGGCCGTGATCAGCAGACCGTCGGCGGACGCCACCACGACGTCGGTGATGCCGACGACCCGCTCCCGTAGCACCCGCATCTCGGCAGCCAGCCGGTCGTCCCTGTCAGCCACGGTTCTCCTGTCACTTTCACGTTCACGTTCGGGTTCGCGCTCGACCTCGGTCGAGCCGCCTTGCTCGCAGCCGCGCCCAGCGACGCCGGACGCCCGGTGGGAGGCCTCATCCCTGCTCGTCGGCCGCCCCGTACCTCCGCAGCAGCGCCGGCGGCGGCTGCCAGCGGGCGGACACCGGCCGCAGCGGGAGGACGTCGTTGATCCCGCTCGCCCCCGGGAGGCGGTGCGGCAGCCGGGGGGCCTGCGCGGCGCCCGGCGGCCGCTCAGCGGTCGGACCCGGATCGCTCCCCAGGGCTGACGCGGGCGGATTGCCGAGTGCGGGCACCGTCTCGATCAGGCCCTCGTTCAGCATCCGCGAGACCTCCACCGTGACGGCGTAGAGGCTGCGCCCGAGCAGGAAGGCGATGTCCCGCGCACTGCGCCGGCAGTCGGCCCGGCGCAGGATCTCCCGCCGCTCGCCGGCGGTGCAGCCGCTCAGCCAGGCGGCGCCGGCGTTCGTCCGGGTCAGCCGGTCGTGGAAGGGGGAGATCGACAATCCCGAGGAATTGAGTGCGGTGATGCGCCGTTCGGTCTCCCGGAGCAGCCATTCCGGTTCGATTCCCTCCGGTGCGGCCAGGCCGCGGTCACCGGGATCGTGATCGAGGGTGAGTCCGTCGATCCGGCCCATTCCCACGGCCAGCGCCCCGTCCAGGGCCGCCATCACGCAGATCAGCTGCAATTCCGCGGCACCGATGAGTTCCCGGGAAACCAGCTCGACGCCGATGGCGCCGTCGGCCGCCGCGGCCCGGACCACCGAGGCCCAGTCGGCCTCGCTGACCCGGCCCGAGCGCAGCAGCAGGGTGTCGACACCGGGGGCGCCGGGGGAGGTGACCTCCACGATGGCCCCGCTCCGGAGATGGAAGGAGCCGCCCGGATCCCCGGCCACGAGCAGGCTGCCGGACAGCAGGTCGTGGGAGCTGCCCGCCAGTATTCGGGCGAAGTCCAGTCTCGTGCCGCCCGACCACGCGGTCGCCGGTAGAGCAAGTTCTGACATGCCTCTGCAATCAGCCGCATTCCGCCAGGGAAATCCACCGCCGGTATCGATCGAATGTCCGGCACCGGAAATCGCACTGTAGTCGAGCCGTCCGAATCATTAATCGAGACGGCGCGAATTGTTTGCACGACCGGCGAAAACTGGCGATCGGTTGCACAATCGGATCGACTTCCCATCGAAGTTGTTCGAGTCGGTGCACGGCCCTGCTCAGGCGGCGGCCGGGGCGGGGCGTTCGCGCAGCAGGAGCACGGCGTTCAGCGCGACCACCGCGGCGGCGAGGCCGTGGACGCCGAACGCGGTGGCGGTCGACCCGTGGTTGCCCAGGACCGTCAGCATGTCCGTGACGGGCGCGGCGGTGAGCCCCAGCAGCACCCAGCCGAGGGCCTTGCGGTGGCCGGTCAGCAGGAGCCCGAAGACGCCCAGGCAGATCCCGATGTCCCGCCCGCCCTTGACGGTGAGGAAGCCGGTGCCCTCGTGCTCGGGCCAGCTCGGCAGGCCGAACCCGGACGCGGCCGTCTGCGGGTCCAGCAGGTAGAGGAGGCCGATGTACAGCAGGAACAGGCCGCTCAGGACGGAGAGGACGGTGGTGAAGCGCTTCATGACGTTTGCTGCCTTTCGGAGGGGGTCCGGGGAGAAGGGGCCGCCGTGAGGGTGGCGGCGTGTCCGTGCGAGAAGCCTCGCCGGGGGCTCCTGGAGGGCATTTGGAAGCGACTTGGAAAGACGCCCGGGCCGTCTACGCTGTGCCTGGTGATGGTCTCCATACGCGTGCTCGGCTCCTTCGCGGCCGAGTGGAACGGCGGGCCCGTCCCGCTCGGCGGCCGGCGGCAGCGCGCGGTCCTGGCCCGGCTGGCGGTGGCACGCGGCGCGGTCGTCTCGGTCGACCGGATGGTCGAGGAGATCTGGCAGGGCGCCCCGCCCGCACGGGCGGTGACGTCGCTTCAGGCGTACGTGTCGAACCTGCGCCGGCTGCTGGAGCCCGGCCGGGCACCGCGCACCCCGGCCACCCTGCTGGTCAGCGCACCGCCCGGGTACGCGCTGCGCCTGCCCGACGGGGCCGTCGACGCCTGGCGGTTCGAGCGGCTGCTGCGCGAGGCGCGCGAAGTCCCGGAGCGGCAGCCGGAGACCGTGCGGCGCCTACTCGGCGAGGCACTGTCGCTGTGGCAGGGCTCGGCGTACGCCGAGTTCGTCGACGAGTCCTGGGCCCGTGCCGAGATCGCCCGGCTGGACGAGCTGCGGCTGCTCGCACGCGAGCTGAACGTGGTCGCCGGACTGCGGTCGGCGGATGCCGCCGTGACCGTTCCCGAGGCCGAACTGCTCACGCTCGACGAGCCGTTGCGGGAGGAGGGCTGGCGGCTGCACGCGCTGGCGCTGTGGGCGGCGGGCCGGCAGGCCGACGCGCTGGCGACGCTGCGCCGGGCCCGCGCCGTCCTGGCGGCCGAGGTCGGTCTCGACCCGGGGCCCGCGCTGAACGACCTCGAAGCGGCCATCCTGGGCGGTCGCACCGCGGTACTGCTGGCCGCGACGGAGGCTCCGCAGCACCGGCCGTCGACCCCGCCCGAAGGCCGGCACCTCCCGGCACCACCGCACCGACCCACCACCGACCCGCGCCCGTTCGTCGGCCGCGAGGCCGAACTCGCCCGGCTGGTGGCGGCCGCCGGTCGGGCGGCCGCCGCGGGGCCCGAGGTCGCACTGGTCACCGGCGAGGCGGGCCTGGGGAAGTCCGAGCTGCTGGAGCGGCTCGGCGACCGGCTCCGTGCCGACGGCTGGCTGGTCGCGGTCGGCCAGGCCACCGACGACGAGGGCGCGCCGCCCGCCTGGCCCTGGGTGGAGGCACTGCGGACGATCGCCGCCGCCGCACCGCCCCCGGCCGGGTCCGCCGAGGTCCTGGCCCCGCTGCTCTCCGACCGCGCATCCGGCCACGGCCCCGACGAGGACGTGGCCGCCGGCCGGTTCCGGCTGAACCGCGCGGTGTCGCAGTGGCTCGCGGCGGTAGCCGGCGAGCGGCCGCTGGCCGTGCTGCTGGACGACCTGCACTGGGCCGACGCCGAGACGCTCGCCCTGCTGACCGGTCTGACCGACCTGCCCCCGGGGACACCCGTCCTGGTCGTGGCCGCCTACCGTCCGAACGAGATCGAGGGCCCGCTCACGGAGCAACTCGCCGTGCTCGCCGGGAGGTCACCGCTGCGGCTGCCGCTGCCGGGGCTGCCCACCTCGGCCGTCGCCGAGGTGATCAGGGCGGCGGGTACCGGGCCGGTGGACGCCGGGACGGTCGCCGCGCTCGCCGAACGCACCGGCGGAAACCCCTTCTACGTCTGGGAGAGCGCCCGACTGCTCGGCAGCGAAGGTGCATTGGTGGCCCTGTCCGAGGTGCCGGAGGGGGTCCGGGACGTGGTGCGCCGCCGGCTCGGGCGCCTCCCCGAGACGGTGGTGGCGGTGCTGCGGCTGGCCGCGGTCGTCGGTCGTGAGGCGGACGTCGAGCTGCTGATCGGCGCCGCGGACACCGACGAGGACGCAGTCCTGGGCGCACTGGACGCCGGCCTGGTCGCCGGGCTGCTGACCGAACCCGCCCCGGGCCGCGTCCGGTTCACCCACGCCCTGGTGCGCGACACCCTGCTCGCCGACCTCGGCGGTCTGCGGGCCAGGCGCATGCACGGACGGATCGCGGCCGGCCTGGAGGCGCTCGGGTCGAGCGACGTGTCCGCGCTGGCCCACCACTTCGCGCGGGCGGCGGCGTCGGCGACGGCCGCCAAGGGCGTCCGCTACGGGCTGCGCGCGGCCGACCTGGCGATCAGCCGCTACGCCCACGACGCGGCGGCCGAGCTGCTCGCCGCGGCACTGGACTGCTTCGACCGCACCCCGGCCGCCCCCGCGGAGGACCGGGAGGCGGAACGCGTCGACCTGCTGGGCAGGTTGCTGCGCGCCCAGCTGCGGGCCGGGGCGGTCATGGCCGCCCGCGCGACCCGGCAGCGGGCGATCAACTGCGCGGTCGGCACCGGCCGGAGCGAGCTGGTGACCCGCGCGCTCACCGCGTGGTCCGAGCCCACCCCGTGGCAGACCCGGCCGTACGGCGCGGTCGACGAGCCCGTCGTCGCGCTGCTCGGCCGGACGCTGGACCTGCCTGACCTGGCACCCGCCGCCCGGTGCGGGCTGCTGCTCGCCTACTGCGCCGAACTGTCCGACGTCCATGACCCGCGGGTGCGGACCGCCGCCGGGGAGGCCGTCGAGCTCGCAACGGCCCTGGGGGACCCGGGCCTTCGCGCGCGGGCGCTCGCGGCGCTGCTCCGCGAGCTCGGCCCCGAGCACGAGGGGCGCGAACTGGCGCAGCGCAGCGAGGAGCTCGTCCGGCTCGCCACCGAGCACGACCTGCCCGCCTTCCGCTGGTTCGGCCTGCTCTCCCTGGCGACCGCCGCCGCTGCCGAAGGCGATGCCGCCGGCGCGTACGGCCACATCGACACCTGCATGGAACTGGCCCGGGCGTACCGCATGCCGGGGCCCATCGTGGTCGGTCAGACCGCACTGGCGACCCGGGCGCTGATCGAAGGACGCGGCGAGGACGCCGAGGAGCTGTACGCCGAAGCCACCGCGGGAATGGCCAGGCAGGGCTCCCCGCACGCCGACGGCTTCCTGCGGATCGCGACGGCGACGATCCGGGCCGCCCAGGGCAGGCTCGGGGAGTTCGTCCCGCAGGCCCGGCGGCTGGCCGAGGAGTACGGGACGGCGGACGTGCTCGCGGCGGCCCTGTGCGCCGCCGGGCAACAGGACGAGGCCCGCGCCGTCCTGACCCGGGTCCGCCCGCTGCGCACGGACTACCTCCTCACGGTCCTCGCGACCTTCCGCGCGACGGCCGCGGTGGCGCTCGGCGAGAAGGAGCGGGCCGAGGAGCTGTACCGCACCCTGCTCCCCCACCGCGACGCACCGCCGCCCGCCGCGGGCTTCACCCTGGCGATCCGCCCGGTCGCCCACACGCTCGGCGAACTCGCCCGTCTGCTCGGCCGCGAGGCCGAGGCCGCCGCGCACTTCGCGCACGCGGCCACCGTCGCCGAACGGTGGGGCACCGCCCTGGGGCGCGGCGGGAGCGGCCCGGAATGACGGTGGGCGGGGAGGTGGCCCGTGGAGCTGCGGCAGCTCACGTACGTCCCTCAACCACGGCGGGGCCGCAGGCAGTTGCGCCTGCGGCCCCGCTCGGGTACCGGGATCGTGATCAGGAAGGGTCGCCGTACTGGAGACCGCGTCCGTTGGTGCCGATGTACACCCGGCCGTAGGTGTCGGGGTCACCGGTGATGATGCGCGAGCCGGCGAAGTTGCCCCACTGGTGGGCGTCGTCGTTGATCCGAACCCAGCTCGCGCCCTGGTCGGTGGAGCGGAAGACGCCGGCGACGCCCTTGACGGTGCCGATCAGGTACAGCGCCTGGTACGAGGTGCCCGGGGCGGCCTTGCCGAAGCCGACGGCGGAGGCGGACTCCACCGAGGACAGCTTGCTGAAGCTGCGGCCGCCGTCGGTGGAGTGCAGCAGACCCGTGCCGTCGCCGGCGAGCCACAGGTCACCCGCGATGCCGGGGACGGCGCTGAGCTTGCCGCCCGGCAGGTTGCCGGAGCGGGCGGTGAAGTTCGCGCCGCCGTCGGTGCTGGCGTAGAGCGTGCCGTTGCTCAGCGAGTAGAAGGTGTTGGCCGAGGACCGGTCGGCGACGACCACGGCATCGTTGCCGAGGCCGTTGACCCTCGACCAGCTCGCGCCCCGGTCGGTGGAGCGGTACGGGGCCTGGCCGGCCTCGGCCCAGACGAAGCTGGAGCCGTCCGCCGCGATCGCGATGTGGCCGCTGTCCGCGCTGGGCACCGGCTCGCCCTTGAAGCCGTTCCAGGTGTGGCCGCCGTCGGTGGAGAGGGCGCCGTCCTGCTTGCCGCCCCGGCCGACCCGGACCACCAGCGAGGGGTTGGACTGGGCGAAGTCGACGGAGGTGCTGTTGTAGATCTCCGGGTTGGTCAGCCGCCCGGTGGGCTCCTTCGTCAGGTCGTCGTACACGAAGCCGCCCTGGTCGCCCAGCGAGGTGATGAGGGCGGCGGCGCCGGGCGGGGAGACCGCGTCGTAGTACGCCGTCTCCTCCAGCCCGCGGGCTCCGATGAACCAGTGGCTGGTGCCGCCGTTGTCGGTCGCGTTGGCGTCCTTGCTGGCCCAGATGCCGTTGCCGGTGCCGTACATCACGTGCCCGGAGTCGAACGGGTCGATGCTCAGCGCGGTCATCCAGTGCCCGATGCCGGTGCCGAGGTACGGGGCGATGGAGGCGTCCCGCACGGACCTGTCGGACTGGGTCTTCCAGGTCGCACCGCCGTCGGTGCTGCGGTAGACCTCGTCCTGCGGCCACCAGCGGTCCAGCGTGGCGACCATCACCGTGGACGGCTTCTGCGGGTCGACGGCCAGACCGCCGAAGCCGTAGTTGCCCTGCGACGGCGAGATGTTCTTCCACGCCCCGCCGGTGTACTTCCACACCGAACCACCCGACACGTTGTTCGGGCCGGTGTTGTTGGAGTACGACACGTACAGCGAGCCGTCACCGGAGAGCACGCCGTGCTGCGGCACCTGGCCGGTGGGCTGCCCGGAGACCGCCTGCCACGAGTTGCCGCCGTCGGTGGACCGGTACAGGTTGGTGGACCTGTCGGCGACGCCGACGTAGATCGTGTTACTGCCGGCCGGGCCGTACGTCACGTAGGAGATGCCGGTGCCGAAGCTCGCGCCGTCCTTGACCGGGAACGAGGAGACCTGGTTCCAGGTCTTACCCGCGTCGGTGCTGCGCCACAGGCCGTTCTTGCGGGTGCCCAGCAGCAGGTTGTCGTGGTTCGCGGGGTCGATCACCAGGCGCTCGCCCGCCCCGCGGGCGTCCTCGTTGCCGCCCAGCTTGAACGGCAGGTCGGTGCGCTGGAAGGTGCGGCCGCGGTCGGTGGAGCGCAGGATCGAACCGTTGCCGGCCCACTCGTTGGTGTAGGTGCCGGCCGCGAGGTAGAGCCGGTTCGGGTCGACCGGGTCGGTGGCCAGCGACTCGATGCCCAGCAGGTTCCAGTCCTTCTGGCCGACCCAGTCGGTCAGCGGGATCCACTGCTCGGCGCCGGTGTCCCAGCGGTACGCGCCGCCCATGTCGGTGCGCGCGTACAGCAGGCCCTTCTCCTTCTGGTTGAAGACCAGCCCGGTGACGTAACCGCCGCCCGCCACGGGGGCGTTCTGCCACACGTACGAGCCGTTCCCGGACGTCTGGGTGCCGCCCGACTTGACCAGCTTCCACTGCTGGTTGGCACCACCCCACCCGGGCCACTGGATGACCTGCGCGCCCTGGGCCGTGGAGCTTCCGGAGACGTCCAGGACCTGGCCGCTCCTGCGGGAGGTGAGGGTGACGGCGTCGGTACCGCTCACGCTGTCGACCTTCCACTGCTGGGAGGCGGCGGAACGGTCCGTCTGCTGCTCTGCGACGGCCGCCTGGGCGGTCGAGTCGCCCGCGATGCCCAGCACCTTGCCGCTGTTGCGGTTGACCAGCTCGTAGTAGCCGTCCCCGGTGGACCGCAGCTTCCACTGCTGGTTGGCGGTGTTCTGGTCGGTCCACTGCTGGATGCGGGTGCCGTCGGCGGTGGCGAAGGCGTTGACGTCCAGCACCTGGCCGCTGCGTACGGAGACCAGCCGGTAGTAGGCATCGCTGTCGACCGTCGCGGCCTGGGACTCCTCGTGGACGAAGAAGTACGACACGGCGGCGAGGGGCACACCGAGCAGCAGAGCGGTGGCGCCCACACGACGGCGGTGGCGCCCGCGTCGGCTGCCCTTCGGAGGAGTGCTCATGGGTAGACGTTCTCCTTGCGAACCGGTCACGGTAGAGGTGCGGATCCGGCCGGCGAAACCGGCCGGATCCACTCCCTTGTGGTCACCGGCTCCGCAAAGGTTGCCGCGCGCCGAAAAAACTTTCCGATCACCTCGGGTTCGGGTGGACCATGGCGCCCTCCTCGTTGTTCGGGGCCCGCTCCGCCCGGCGGTGCGGGCGGAGCGGGGCTGCCGCTCAGGAGGAGAGGCGGTTCAGTGCTGCGGTGGCGGTGCCTTCGACGGAGCCGGCCTGGCCGGTGACCTCGACGATGGCGACCTTGGTGCCGCTGCGCAGGACCGCGACCCCGCCGGCGGCGCCGCCGTCGCCGTTGTAGGCCGGGTACCAGCGGGCGGTGCCGCCGGTGACGGTCAGGGTGTGGGCCGCGCCGTAGTGCCAGTGGCCGGCGGGCTCGTCCTGGCAGTCCTGCACGAGCGCGACGAGCTGCTTCTCCCAGGTGTCGGCCGCGGTCCCGGTGGGGGCGCTCGCGGCCGACTCCCGCAGCATGCCGTGGTTGTCGAAGGTCCAGTTCACGGACGCGTACGCGCTGGCCTGGCCCTTGGTCAGGTCGCGCATGGTCTCCTCGCCGGAGCACGCGGACAGCGCGTCGCGTCCGGTCAGCTCGATGGTCGCGCCGACCGGGTTCATGCCCTTCGGGATGTCCTCGCTCTGGACGAGGTGGGCGGAGCCGAGTCCGGGCGCCGCGACCGCGACCGCGGCCGGGCGGGCGGCGACCGCGTTGCGCTGCGCGGCGTTGTGCGCGGCCCCGTCGGCGGTGGCCGACTGGGTGCCGACGACGCTGGCCGTGATCAGTGCGGCGGCGAAGCAGGCCGCGGCGGCGAGCCGGTTGCGGCGGACGGACTTCTGGACGGGCTGGTTCTCGGTCATCTGGTCCCCCTGCTGGTCGGGACGCCTGCTGCGTCCTCGTACAACCGGGGAGATGCCGCCGCTGGAGGGAAAGTTGGAGCCCTGACCGGCTGTTTCACAGCTGTGACAGAGCGGTCCTGACGACGCGGTCCATCGCGGCCGTGCCCAGGCAGGCGTGGACCTCCAGCACTCCGTAGTGGTTGCCGCTGCGCAGCACGGCGATGCCGCCGCAGGGCTCCTTGCCCTCGGGCGCTCTGCCGGTGGTGTTGAGCGATCCCTGGTAGTAGCCCATCCAGCTCGCGGTGACGTCCGGGGCGAGCTGCACCGTCGTGGTCCTTCCGTAGACCCAGTGCCCTGGCGTTTCCTCCTGGCAGGGCACTTCCTCCAGCAGCAGGCGCTCGCTGAAGTTCTGCGCCAGGGAAGGGCTCGGGGTCTCGGCGGCGACCTCGCGGGCGACCTGGCCGTCGCGGTCGGCGGCCACCGTCGGGTCGTCCGGGCTGGTGCGGGGGCCGGTCATCAGCCCGCGGAAGTGGGCACCGCGCCCGCCCAGGGTCTGACCGAGGGTCTTCTCGCCGGTGCAGGCCGCGTTGGCGTACGCCCCGTCGCCGTACCGGTCGGTGACGTGGATCTTCCCGCTGCCGAACTCCGGGCTGAACGCCGCGGGTTCCAGCAGGTTCGCGGTCGTCATCGGCCCGGTCGCACCGGTCGCACCGGTCGGCGAGGCGGAGCCGGAGGCCGAGGACGCGGGCGTCGGGACGGACCCGCCGGGCGTCGCGAGAGCGGACGCGCCCTGGGACGCCCCGCCGACCGCGGCATCCGACCGCGCTGCCGGGGGCGCGGTGGCGCCGGCGGGCGGTGGCAGGACGAACCGGCCGGTCGCCAGCCCGAGCGCGGCGGCTGCCACCAGGGCGGCGACGGCGGACCGGCGCCGGACGACGGTGCGACCGCCGCCCGCCGCGGGACCGCCGTTCACAGACCGGCGACCAGGCGCTCGCGCATGAAGCGGCGGGCCTGGTGGATACGGTCCTTGACCGTGCCCAACGGGGCGTCCAGTTGCTCGGCCACCTGGACGTAGGTCAGGTCGCCCAGGTCGCGCAGCACGAAGGACTCCACCAGGGCGGGGTGCTGCTGCTCCAGCGCGGCCAGCGCCTCCATCACGTCGAGCCGGGTCCCGGCGATGACGCTGGTGGTGCGCGGGTCGACGGACTCGGGCAGGTCGGCGTGGCTGTCCTCGGCGCGCCGGCGCATCGAGCGGTAGGTGGACCGGGCGGCGTTCGAGGCGATCACCGTCACCCAGCCCTGGAAGGAGCCGTGGCCGCCGTACGTGCCCAGGTGCGTGCTGATGGACAGCAGCGCGTCCTGCGCGGCCTCCTCCGCGTCGGAGTGGTGGGGCAGGAAGCGCGCGCAGCGGCGCAGCACCATCGGCCGCAGCTTGGCCAGCAGGTGCTCCATCGACCCCGGGTCCCCGGCCTGAGCCGCCGTCACGAGCCGTTCCAGCTCGGCTTCCTCGAACACCCGGTTCCCCCCGTTTCGTCCCGTCTGGCACCCCACCCGCCGACCGGGAGTTCCGCACTCCCCCCGGCTCCGGCAGAATGCTGCCACATGCGCAAGCTCGGCCGTTACCTCCTCCTGGAGCGGCTCGGAGCCGGCTCCTTCGCCACGGTCTGGAAGGCCTACGATCCGGAGCTCGACACCGAGGTCGCGGTGAAGGTGCTGGCCGAGAACTGGGCCGCCAACGCCGATGTGCGCGAGCGGTTCCTGGCGGAGGCGAGACTGCTGCGCCGGATCGCCAGCCCGCGGGTGGTCCGGGTGCACGACGTCGGGGTGCAGGAGGACCGGCCCTACTTCGTCATGGACTACGTACGCGGCGGCACCCTGGCGGACCGGGTCGGGCAGTGCGACCCGCAGGAGGCGCTGCGGCTGGCCGCGGAGTCGGCCTACGCGGTCCAGGTCCTGCACGAGGCGGGCGTGGTGCACCGCGACGTCAAGCCGTCCAACCTGCTGCTCGCCACCGGCCCCGCGCCGGCCGCGGTGCTGGTGGCGGATCTGGGCAGCGCGAAGCAGCTGGCCGACGCATCCGGGCTGACGGTGACCACGGGCACGCCCGCGTACATGGCGCCGGAACAGGCCTTCCAGACCGGCGGGTTCGACGGGAGGGCCGACGTCTACGCGCTGGCCGTCGTGGCCTACGAGCTGCTGACCGGGCAGAAGCCGTTCGGCCCGGGCGGACGCGCCACCGCCCTGATGACCGACCAGTCGACCGCCTCGACGCTGCCGACGCTCCCGGCCGGAGCGGAGCTCCCGCCGCACGTCGCTCTGCTGCTGCGGACCGCGATGTCCGTCGAGCCGGCGGACCGACCGCCGACCGCCCAGGCCTTCGCGGACGCGCTGCTGGCTCCGGTCCCGCAGTCCCAGCCCCCGGCACAGCCCCCGGCAGGCCCCGGGTGGCTGACCCCGCGCGCGGTCTGCCTGGCGTCGGGCGCGGTGTTCACGGCGACGACCCTGCTGGGCTGGCTACCGCGTTGAATCCGACGGGGAGCCGGTCCGCACCGGCGGTCGAGGTCACCGCCGACCAACTCGCCGACGCCCGCCCCACGGTCGCCGCCGGCGTCGTGCAGTCGGAGGGCGCTGACCACTGACGGCTCCCGTAGGGTCGGGGGCATGCGACTGAGCACCGTGATCCTCCCCATCCACCGGTGGAGCGAAGGGCAGAAGATCTGGCGGCGGGCCGAGGAGCTCGGCTTCCACGCCGCCTACACCTACGACCACCTCTCCTGGCGGTCGTTCCGGGACGAGCCGTGGTTCGGTTCGATCCCGACCCTGACGGCGGCCGCCACCGCCACCGAGCGGCTCCGGCTGGGCACCCTGGTGACCTCGCCGAACTTCCGGCACCCGGTGACGCTGGCGAAGGAGCTGATCACCCTGGACGACGTCTCCGGCGGGCGGGTGACGCTGGGCATCGGGGCCGGCGGGGTGGGCTTCGACGCGACGGCGCTGGGGCAGGAGGCGTGGTCACCGAAGGAGCGCGCGGACCGGTTCGGGGAGTTCCTGCCGCTGCTGGACGAGCTGCTGCGCGAGGACGCCACGACCCGCGAGGGCACGTACTACTCGGCCGTCGAGGCGCGGAACATCCCGGGCTGCGCGCAGGAGCCGCGGCTGCCGTTCTACGTCGCCGCGACCGGGCCGCGCGGGCTGAAGCTGGCGGCCGAGTACGGGCAGGGCTGGGTGACGTACGGGGACCCGCGCGGGCCGGCGGACGTGCCGGTGGAGCAGGCGCCCGAGGTGATCGCGAAGCAGATCGAGAAGCTCACGGCGGCCTGCGAGGCCCAGGGCCGGGACGTGGCGACGCTGGAGAAGGTGCTGCTCCAGGGCTCGACGGCGGAGCAGCCGCTGGCCTCGCTGGACGCCTTCGTGGACTGGGCCGGCACGTACCAGGAGCTGGGGATCACCGAGCTGGTGATCCACTGGCCGGTGCCGGACTCGGTCTTCGAGAACGACCTCGACGTCTTCGAGAGGATCGCCACCGAGGGCCTGGCGCAGCTGCGCTAGGAACTCACGGGTGCGGGCGGGTGCGCTGGGCCGGGAGACGGGGCGCGGCGCCGCCCGCCTGCTCCGGGGCGCGGCGGGCGATCTCGGCGAGGGTGTCGAGGAGGACGTCGCCGAGCAGGACGGGCTCCCGCGGGGCGGCCCGAGGCGCATCGGGGGAGGGAGAGGTCGCGGAGGCGGCGGGCGGGGCGGTCGGGAGCGGCTCGTCTCGGAGCTGGCGAGTGGGCATGGCTCTTCCTGCCGACGGGGTGGCCGGGGACAGTCCTGCCCGTCCGCTGCACGCGGAACACCCCGGCCGGGCCCGAATCGGCCGGAAACGGCGCCTCGGGGGCCGAAACCGGCGGCCGTCGACACCCACCGGGAGCCCACCTGGAGCCCACCGGGCGCCCACCGCACCGGTGACCGGGCCGCACCCATGGGCGAAGATGGACCGGTGACCCGAGCCCGCACCGCCCCCCGCCTCATCGCCACCGACCTGGACGGCACCCTGCTCTGCGCCGGCGGCACCGTCACCGCACGCACCGCCGCGGCCCTCGCGGCGGCGGAGGCGGCCGGGGTGCAGGTGGTGTTCGTGACCGGGCGGCCGCCGCGCTGGATGCAGCAGGTCAGCGCGCACATCGGCGGCCACGGGGTGGCGATCTGCTCGAACGGCGGCGCGGTCGTGGACGTCCGGCGCGGGGAGCTGCTGGAGTCGTTCCCGCTGGCGGCGGACACCGCGCTGGCGGTGGTCGAGGCGCTGCGGGCCAAGCTGCCCGGGACGGCGTTCGCCTTCGAGTACCCGGCCGGGTTCGCCCGCGAGCCCGGGTACGAGGTGCCGATGTGGGGCGAGGACGTGGACCATCCGATCGGCCCGGCGGAGGAGCTGCTGGGGGCCGGCGGGCCGGTGCGCGGCCTGTTCAAGCTGCTGGCCAAGCATCCCGACCTCGACCCGGACAAGCTGCTCTCGCAGGCCCGGGAGGCGGCCGGGCAGCTGGCCGAGATCACCCGCTCGGCGCCGATCCCGCTGCTGGAGATCAGCGCGCCCGGCGTCACCAAGGCCAGCACGCTGGCCCGCTGGTGCGCCGGGCACGGGATCGACCGGAGCCAGGTGGTGGCCTTCGGCGACATGCCGAACGACCTGGAGATGCTGGCCTGGGCCGGCACCGCCTACGCCGTCGCCAACGCGCACCCGCAGGTGCTGGCGGCGGTGCCGCTGCACACCGTGAGCAACGAGCAGGACGGCGTCGCGGCGGTGCTCGAAGAGCTCCTGCAACTCTCCTAGCCGAAGCGCCCGTTGACGTAGTCGGAGGTCCGCTGGTCGCGCGGGTCGCCGAAGATCCGCGCGGTCGGCCCGGCCTCGACGATCCGGCCCGAGCCCTGCTGAACGCCGTTCAGAGCCGGGCCGTCCAGCGCACCATCGTGCCCTTCCCGTACGGCCCGACCTCGTGCCAGGCGTCGCCGCCGAGCACCTCGGCCCGCCGGGTCAGGTTGAGCAGACCGCTGCGCCGGCCGCCCTCCGGGATGCCGATCCCGTCGTCCGTGACGGTCAGCAGCACCCCCGGCCGCCCGACCCGGTCCGGCGACTCCGGGTCGCCGCCCACCGGCCGCCCGGCATCGCCCAGGTGGACGGTCGCGTCGACCTCGACACCGACCCGGGAGGCCCGCGCGTGCCGGGCCGTGTTGGACAGCATCTCCCGTAGGGCCGCCAGGAGTTGGCGCCCGGTCTTCTCCCCGACCAGGCTCTCCACCGGCCCGACGAAGCTCACGCTCGGCTTGAAGCCGAGGGCCGCCGCGGCCTGGCTGGCCTCCCGCAGCACCCGGGTGCGCAGGGTGTCCGGTGCGTCGCCGTGGTTGTCGTGCTGGAGGGCGTAGATGGTGGTGCGGACCTCCTGGATGGTGGCGTCCAGCTCGTCCACGGCCTTGCCGATGCCGACCTTCACCTCCGGCACCACGCTGCGCCGGGCGGCGCTCTCCAGCATCATCCCGGTGGCGAACAGCCGCTGGATCACCAGGTCGTGGAGGTCCCGGGCGATCCGGTCGCGGTCCTGGAAGACGGCGAGGCGCTGCTGGTCGCGCTGGCCCTCGGCGAGCCGCAGGGCGAGCGCGGCCTGCGAGGCGAAGGTCCCGGCGAGCTGCTTCTCGGCCTCGGTGAACGGTACGGCGCCGCGCGGGCGCCAGACGCAGAGCCCGCCGAGCACCCGCCCGGCGGAGACCATCGGCACGGCCATGGACGGGCCGAAGTTGCGGGCCAGCCGGATCACCACGGTCGGGTCGCTGGACATGTCGTCCAGGTAGACGCTCTCCCCCTCCAACAGCCGGGCCGCGAAGCTGTGTTCGGGCAGCAGTTCGCCGCGGACGAAGTCGGCCGCCTCGCCGGAGGCGTGCGCGACCCGCATCTGCCCGTACTGTCCGCGGCCGTCGTCCGCGGGCTCGGTCGGCAGCAGGATCATGCCGAGCGCGGCGTCCGCCAACTCCCGCACCTGCTCGGCGGCGACGGTCAGCGCGGCCTCGGCCTGCTCGGCGGAGAGCAGCGCGGTGGTGACGGCGGCGGCGCCGGCGATCCAGCGCTCGCGGCGCCGCCCCTCCTCGTACAGCCGGGAGTTCTCGATGGCGACGCCGGCGGCCGCGGCCAGCGCGTGCACCACCTGCTCGTCCTCGGGCGTGAAGGCGCCGCCGCCCTTCTTCTCGGTGAGGTAGAGGTTGCCGAAGACCTCTTCGCGGACCCGGATCGGCACCCCGAGGAAGGTCCGCATCTCCGGGTGGTGCGGCGGGAATCCGGAGGAGCGCGGGTCGGCGCCGAGGTCGACCAGGCGCAGCGGCTCGGGGCGGTCGATGAGCACGCCGAGGATGCCGCGCCCGGCGGGCAGTTCGCCGATCGCGGCGGCGGTCGGGTCGTCGATGCCGACGTGGATGAAGTCGGCCAGGCCGGTCCCCCCGGGGGCGATCACCCCGAGCGCCGCGTACCGGGCGTCGACGAGTTCGGCGGCGCCGGTGGCGATCCGGTGCAGGGTGGCGTGCAGGTCGAGCCCGGCGCCGATCGAGACCACGGCCTCCAGCAGCCGCTGCATCCGGTCGGTGACCGCGGCGGCGGACTGGAGGCGTTCCGCGACCTCGGTGACCAGGGTGTCCAGGCCGAGCGAGGCGATCTCGGGCACCCGGTGGGGGGTCGGCTCGGGGGCGGGGGCCTCCGGGGCGGCAGCGGGGCGGTCTGGCGTGGGGTCCATGGAGCCGAGCCTAGTTTGTACGGTTTTCCCCCGAAGGGCGGCGCGACTACGCGCCCGCCCCCACCGGCTCCAGCCGCCCGTCCGCCTCCCGCTCCCGCCGCCACATCGCGTGCAGCCGGCCCTGCTCGTCGGCCAGCAGCTCCGACCAGCGGCCGCGCTCGACGACCCGGCCGCCGTCCAGCACCAGCACCTCGTCAACCGTGCCGTCGTCCAGCCCGGCCAGCCGGTGGGTGATCAGCACGGTGCTGCGGCCCTCGGTGGCGGCCAGCAGGTCGGCGGTGAGGGCGTCCGCGGTGGGCAGGTCGAGGTGTTCGGCGGGCTCGTCCAGGACGAGCACCGGGAAGTCGGCGAGCAGCGCCCGGGCGAGCGCGAGCCGCTGCCGCTGGCCGCCGGAGAGGCGGGCGCCGTGCTCGCCGACCATGGTGTCCAGGCCGTCGGGCAGCCGCTCGGTCCACTCCAGCAACCGGGCGGCGGCCAGGGCCGCGCGCAGCTCGTCCTCGTCGGCTCCCGGGCGGGCGAGACGCAGGTTCTCCCGCAGCGAGCTGTCGAAGACGTGGGCGTCCTGCGCGCAGAGACCGATCACCCGGCGGACGTCCTCGCCGGCCAGCGCGCGGCTGTCCACAGCCTGTGGACGACCGGCGGCGAAGGTGACGGTCCCGGCCCCCGGCTCCAGGAAGCGCAGCAACGCCTGGGCGAGGGTGGTCTTGCCGGAGCCGGACGGGCCGACCACGGCGATCCGCCGCCCGGGGGCGAGGTCCAGGTCCACCCCGGCGAGCGCGTCCACGGCCTGCCCGGGGTACCGGACGGTCAGCCCGCGCACCGCGACCGGCAGCGGCCGCGCCGGCAGCGGCACGGGGGCAGCGGGTTCGGTGACCGGGGACGCCGCCCCCAGCACCTCGTCCAGCCGCGCCTGCGCGGCCAGGCTGCGCTGGCGGGCCTGGACGGCGAGCGGCATCCCGGTGACGGCCTCGAAGGCGGCCAGCGGGGTCAGCACCACCAGGGCCAGGCAGACCGGCGCGAGCGCGCCGCCGCGCACCCCCTGGATGCCGACGGCCGCCGCGCCGGTCACGGTCAGCCCGGTGAGCAGCGCGACCAGCCCGGTACCGAGCGCGGTGGTGGCGGCCGAGCGGGCGGCCAGCCGGGTCAGCGCCTCGTCGGCGGTCCGGACGGCGGCCAGTCGGCCGGGCAGCGCGCCGGCCACGGTGAGTTCGGCGGTGCCGGTGAAGGCGTCGACGACGGTGGTGGCGAGCCGGCCGCGCGCCGGGGCCTGCCGCCGCTCGGCGCCCGCCGACCAGCGGGCGGCCAGCGCGGGCACCACCGCGCCCGCGAGCAGCAGCCCGAGGCCGAGCACCAGCCCGGCGGCGGGCAGGAAGGCGCCGACGGCCACGGTCGCGGCCAGCGACACCACGCCCGCGACGGCGGCCGGCAACCGCCAGCGCAGGTAGTGGTCCTGGATCGCGTCCACGTCGGCGACCAGCCGGGAGAGCAGGTCGCCGCGCCGGAAGGCGGGCAGCCCGGCCGGGGCGAGCGCACCGAGCCGCCGGTAGACGGCGGCCCGGACGGTGCCGAGGGTGCGCAGCACCGCGTCGTGCGAGACCAGCCGCTCGGCGTACCGGAAGACGCTGCGGCCGATGCCGAAGGCCCGCACCGAGGTGACGGCCATCATCAGGTAGAGCACCGGCGGCATCTCGGAGGCGTAGGAGATGAGGTAGCCGGAGGTGGCCATCAGCGCGACGGCGCAGCCGAGGGCCAGCGCGCCGAGCAGGATCGACAGCGCCAGCCTCGGCCTGGCACCGGTCGCCCCGGTGGGCTCGTCCTCGATCACCGTGGCGGGCACCGGCCGCCCGCTGTGCGCGAGCCGCGGGGTGACGCGCCCGCTCGCCTCCGGAGCAGGACCCGCCAGCCGGACCCGCTCGTCCGCCGCCGCCAGCAGCGCGGGTCGGTGCGCGACCAGCAGCACGGTGCGCCCCGGGTCGGCGGCCAGCGCCCGGACGGTGTCCACCACCGCGGCCTCGGAGGCGCCGTCCAGGTGGGCGGTGGGCTCGTCGAGCAGGACCAGCGGCCGGTCGTCGGCGAGCAGCACCCGGGCGAGGGCGAGCCGCTGCCGCTGCCCGGCGGAGAGCCCGGCGCCGTCCTCGCCGAGCCGGGCGTCCAGCGCGGGGACGAAGTCGAGCGCGTGCGCGGCCCGCAGCGCCGCCCACAGCTGCTCGTCGCCGGCCTCCGGCCGGTAGAGCCGCAGGTTCTCGGCGACCGTCCCGGCGAACAGGTGCGGGTGCTGCGGCACCCAGGCGATCTGCCGCCGCCAGCTCGCCGGCTCCAGCTCGGCCAGGTCGTACGTCCGCCCGTCGGCGGCGGTGATCCGGACGGTGCCGGCCTCCGGCGCGACGAGACCGAGCAGGACGGCGAGCAGGGTGGACTTGCCGGCGCCGCTGGGGCCGGTGAGCGCGACGGTGGCACCGGGGCGCAGGGTCAGCGCGGCGCCGTCCAGCGCGGCCTCGGTCCGCCCGGGGTGGCGGACGACCAGGCCGTCCACCGCGACGACCGCCCCGGCGAGGGCGGGCGCCGGCACCGTACCGGCGGCGGGCAGCGGGGTCTCCAGCACCTGGAAGATGCCGTCCGCCGCCGTCAGCCCCTCGACGCTGGAGTGGTAGAGCGCGCCGACCTGGCGGATCGGGAAGTACACCTCGGGGGCGAGGATCAGGATCAGCAGCCCGGTCTCCAGGTCGAGCGTGCCGTCCACCAGCCGGAAGCCGATGGAGACCGCGACCAGCGCGACGGAGAGGGTGGAGAGCAGCTCCAGCGCGAAGGAGGAGATGAAGGCGATCCGCAGGGTGCGCAGGGTGGCCCGGCGGTAGTCGGCGGTGATCCGGGCGATGGTGGCGGCCTGGACGCGGGCCCGGTTGAAGACCTTGAGGGTGGGCAGCCCGGCCACCACGTCGAGGAAGTGGTGCGAGAGCCGGGCCAGGGTGTCCCACTGCCGGTCCATCCGGGCCTGGGTGGCCATCCCGATCAGCACCATGAACAGCGGGATGAGCGGCAGCGTCCCGGCGATGATCGCGGCCGAGGTGAGGTCGGCACCGAGGATCCGCAGCAGCACGATCACCGGGACGACCACGGCGAGCGCCAACTGCGGGAGGTAGCGGGCGAAGTAGTCGTCCAGGGCGTCGACGCCCCGGGTGGCGAGGGTGGTGAGTTCGCCGGTGCGCCGGCCCGCCAGGTAGGCCGGGCCGAGCGCGGTGGCGTGGTCGAGCAGCCGGCGCCGCAGGGTGGACTTCACCCGGGCGACGGACCGGTGCGCGGTGAGTTCGGTGAGCCAGCCGACCAGCCCGCGGCCGACCGCGGTCAGCGCGAGCAGCACCAGCGGGGTGCTCAACTCGCCGATTCCGGCCTGCTGCTGGAAGGCGCGGACGACGATCTCGGCGATCAGTCCGGCCTGCGCGACCACCAGGGCCGCGCCCGCCGCGCCGAGCAGCACGGAACCGGCGAGGAAGGCCCGGGTGGTGCGGGCGTACCCGAGGAGTCGGGGGTCGACGGGCTTCACGGCGTCAGGCCTGGTCGAGTGCGGCCGCCGGGTCGTGCCCGGGGATGTGCTGGACGCCGATGCGCTTGCGGAACACCCAGTACGTCCAGCCCTGGTAGAGCAGCACGAGCGGGGTGAACACGGCGGCCACGACCGTCATCAGCTTCAGCGTGTACGGCGAGGACGCGGCGTTGCCGACGGTCAGGCTCCAGGCCGGGTTCAGGGTGGACGGCATGACGTTCGGGAAGAGCGCCAGGAAGAGCATCGCCACCGCGGCCACGACGGTCGCGCCCGAGAGGACGAACGCCCAGCCCTCGCGGCCCAGTTGGTTGGCCACCAGCGCGCCGACCAGGGCGAGCACGGCGACGGCCAGCGCGACGAGGCTGCGCCCGTTGCCGCTGTCGTGCTGGGTCCAGATCAGGAAGGCCAGCGCCAGCACCGCCGTCACCACACCGACGCCGAGCGCCGCCCGGCGGGCCCGCTCGCGGATGTCGCCGACCGTCTTGAGCGCGGCGAACACCGCGCCGTGGAAGGTGAACAGGCTGAGCGTCACCAGCCCGCCGAGCAGCGCGTACGGGTTGAGCAGGTCGCCGAGGCCGCCCACGTAGTTCTTCTGCGCGTCGATGTCGACGCCGCGCACGATGTTGGCGAAGGCCACGCCCCAGAGGAAGGCCGGGATCAGCGAGGTCCAGAAGATGGCCTCCTCCCAGTTCCGCTGCCAGCGCGCGCCGGAGCGCTTGGCCCGGTACTCGAAGGCCACGCCGCGCACGATCAGGCAGACCAGGATCGCCAGCAGCGGAAGGTAGAAGCCGCTGAACAGCGTCGCGTACCAGTCCGGGAAGGCCGCGAAGGTCGCGCCGCCGGCGGTCAGCAGCCACACCTCGTTGCCGTCCCAGACCGGGCCGATGGTGTTGATCAGCACCCGTCTCTCGGCGGTGTCGCGGGCGAGCGGCTTGGTCAGGATGCCGATCCCGAAGTCGAAGCCCTCCAGGAAGAAGTAGCCGATCCACAGGACCGCGATCAGCACGAACCAGACGTCGTGGAGTTGCATGTCAGATCCTCAGTTCCGCAGGGGTCCCGGTGGGCGTCAGTACGCGAAGGCGAGCGGCTTGTCGGCGTCCTCGCCCGAGGACGGGCCGCGCAGCGACGGGTCCTCGGCGGGCGGCCGCTCGGTCACCACCGGGCCGGCCTTGGCGTACTTGACCAGCAGCCGGACCTCGACCACGGCGAGGATCGCGTACAGCACGGTGAAGGTGGTGAGCGCCCCGATCTGGGTGCCGACGCCGACGTTGGGGGAGACGGCGTTGGCGGTGGTCATCAGCCCGAACACGGCCCAGGGCTGGCGGCCCATCTCGGTGAACACCCAGCCGAAGCTGTTGGCGATCAGCGGGAAGCCCATGGTCAGGATGCCGATCCGCCAGCTCCACTTGGTGAGGAACGGGCCGAGCTCGCGCCTGGGGGTGAGCATCAGCCGGGGCACCTCGGTCTCGCCGGTGCGGAACTCGGGGGCCAGGAAGCGCTTCTTCCGGGTGGTCCAGAGCCCGATCACGCCGGCCACGAAGGAGGTCATCCCGAAGCCGATCATGAGGCGGAAGCCCCAGTAGGTGACGAAGATGCTCGGGATGTAGTCCTTGGGGTCGCCGCCGTACTTGGCGGCCTCGGCGTTCGCGGTGTCGTTGATGCCGGGGACGGCGGAGCTGAAGTCGCTGTTGGCGAGGAAGGACAGTATCCCCGGGATCTCCAGCTCGACCGAGTTGTGACCCTTGCTGACGTCACCGACCGCGAAGATCGAGAACGGCGCGGGGGACTGGGTGTCCCACAGGGCCTCGGCGGCGGCCATCTTCATCGGCTGCTGCTCGAACATGACCTTGGCGAGCGAGTCGCCGCTGAGCGCGGTGCCCAGGCCGAACACGACCGCGAGCACCAGGCCGAGCCGCAGCGAGGTGCGCATCACGGCGGTCTTCTTCGGGTCTGCGGTCTCCGGCTTGCGCTTGGCCTTCCAGAGGTGGAAGGAGGCGATGCCGACCATGAAGGCCGCGCCGGTGAGGAAGGCGGCGGTCAGGGTGTGCGCGACGACGGTGAGGGTGGTGTTCTGGAACAGCACCTTGGCGATGTCGGTGAGCTGCGCCTTGCCGGTGACCGGGTCGATCGCGTAGCCGACCGGGTGCTGCATCCAGGAGTTGGCGGCGAGGATGAAGTAGGCGGAGAGCACGGTGCCCAGCGCCACCATCCAGATGCAGGCGCAGTGCAGCTTCTTCGGCAGCTTGTCCCAGCCGAAGATCCACAGGCCGATGAAGGTGGACTCGAAGAAGAAGGCGATCAGCGCCTCCATCGCGAGCGGGGCGCCGAAGACGTCGCCGACGAAACGGGAGTAGTCCGACCAGTTCATGCCGAACTGGAATTCCTGCACGATGCCGGTGACCACGCCCATGGCGATGTTGATGAGGAAGAGCTTTCCCCAGAACTTGGTGGCGTGGAAGTACTTCTCCTTGTCCGTCCGCACCCAGGCGGTCTCCAGTCCGGCCACGACGGCGGCCAGGCTGATGGTGAGCGGAACGAAGAGGAAGTGGTAGACGGTGGTGATGCCGAATTGCCATCGCGCGATGGTCTCGTGAGCGATTGCCAGTTCCACGTCGCCCTCTCTCCAACCGGCCCTTGAATGGGCATGTTTCGGACAAACTTCATCTATAGCCGTAGACCGCTGCCTAACCGCGCAAGCTTGTCCGCTTGTGAACGTGAACACGTTCACAAGGAGCAGTATCCATCATCCTTACGAGGGAATCGCAGGCGGGGTGGGATTGGACGGCGGTGGCCGTGCGAAGGCGGTGTGGCGGCGGTGCGGGGCGGTGCGCACAGTCTGCGGAGCCGTCCACGGCCACGACAACGAACGTCCGGGCAGCCGTCGGCGCGATCTTGGACGTACCGGCACTTGACACGGCGGTGCCCCGCGCCATCAGCGACGACGCGGGGCAGAACGACGGACGCTACGCCTCAGCGGCTCCGGTACTCAGTGGCTCCCGTACGGCCGGGTGATGATCTCCATCCCGTGCCCGGCCGGGTCGAGGAAGTACAGCCCCCGGCCGCCGTGGTGGTGGTTGATCTCCTCCGGGTGCTCCATCCGCGGATCGGCGAAGTACCGGACGCCGTCCGCCTCGATCCGGGCGAAGGCCGCGTCGAACTCCTCGTCCGAGACGAGGAACGCGTAGTGCTGCGGGACGATCGACTCCGGCGGAACGCTCGCGAAGTCGAGGGTGACCCCGTTGTCGGTGGCCACCGGGACGAACGGCCCCCACGGGGTGCCGACCTCAAGCCCGAGGATCCCCGCCAGGAACTCGGCGGACTCCCGGTTGTCCCGGGCG
Source organism: Kitasatospora sp. NPDC097643 (assembly GCF_040302625.1). Classification (NCBI taxonomy): domain Bacteria; kingdom Bacillati; phylum Actinomycetota; class Actinomycetes; order Kitasatosporales; family Streptomycetaceae; genus Kitasatospora; species Kitasatospora sp. NPDC097643. The sequence continues at coordinate 49,089 of NZ_JBEOSA010000051.1, forward strand.
GAAACGATGGTGTGGTTGAACTGGACTGCCATGTGCGGAATGCCTCCGTAAGGCACTCACGGGCTACCTCCATGCCTCACCCAGCCGGTGACCGACACGCGATGCCGTACCGCCGATCCTAGGCTCCGACCCGGCGGCGCACCAGGTCCTTGATCTCCTCCGGGAGCGCCTCGGCCGCCAACAGGCTTGGCAACAGCTCCGGTTCGGTGGTCACCGCGCGGAACGACCGGGCCACCGTGACATCGTGGGACGGCCGGTGCACCACCTCGACGGCGTCCCCGGCGCGCAGTTCGCCCGGCTCGATCACCCGCAGGTAGGCGCCCGGCAGCGCCGCCTCGGTGAAGCGGCGGATCCAGCCGTCCCGTTCCAGCCAGCCCTGGAAGGTGCCGCACGGCACCCGCGCGCAGGACACCTCCAGCACCACGTCCGGACCGATCCGCCAGCGCTCGCCGATCAGCGCGCCGTTCACGTCCAGGCCGAGCGTGGTCAGGTTCTCCCCGAACGAGCCGTTGCCGAGCTCCCGGCCCAGCTCGTCCTGCCAGCCGTCCAGGTCCTCCCGGGCGTAGGCGTACACCGCCTGGTCGTCGCCGCCGTGGTTCTTGACGTCGAACACCCGGTCCCCCGCCAGCCCGACCGCACCCGTCCCCGGCACCCCCGGCGCGGACACCGCGACCGGACCGACCACCGGGCGCTTGTCGATCCCCGTCAGGCCGACGCCCCGCTTCCACGGGTTCGGCCGGGGCCTGCCGATGTTGACCGAGAGCACCTGCGCGGACACGTCCATACCCCGACGGTACGGCGGCCGGAAATTCCGGGCGAACGGATTACCGTCCGTGCCAGACTCGCGCGCATGCGGACGATCGTCGCGGAGATGGCCGAGCGGCTGGCCCGGGTGCCCGGAGTGGTCGGGGTGGCCCTCGGCGGCAGCCGCGCCCGCGGCGCACACCGGACGGACTCCGACTGGGACCTCGGCGTCTACTACCGCGGCGAAGTCGACCTCGCCGCCCTGCGCGCGCTGGCCGGCCCCGGGGTCGAGGTCGCCGGCCCCGGCGACTGGGGGCCATGGGTCAACGGCGGTGCCTGGCTCACCGTTGGCGGCGTCGCCGTCGACTGGATCCTGCGCGACCTCGACCGGGTCGAACGGGTCTGGGCCGACTGCCGGGAGGGCCGCTACGAGGTCGGCGTCCAGGTCGGCCACCCGCTCGGCTTCTGGTCCCCCTGCTACGCCGGTGAGCTCGCCCTCGGCCGCCTGCTCGCCGACCCCACCGGGGAGTTGACGACACTCCGGGCCGGCATGGCGGTCTACCCGGAGGCCCTGCGCACCGCGCTCACCGCCGCCGCCTGGGAGGCCGACTTCCTCACCGCGGGCGCCGTCAAGGGCGCCGCCCGCGGCGACGTCCTGTACGTCTCGCTCAGCCTCTCCCGCGCCATCGGCATCCTGGTGCAGGCCCTGCACGCCGACGCCCGCCGCTGGTGCCTCAACGAGAAGGGCGCACTCGCCGCCACCCCACCCTGGTTCGCCCACCGAGCCGAGGCCCTGCTGACCGCCCTCGGCCCCGACCCCGCCGCACTGACCGCCACCGTGACCGAGGCCCGCACCCTGGTCGCCGACACCATCGCGGCGCTCCGGGAGTGACGGTCGTGCCTACGCGCGGCCGAGGAGTTGGGTGCCGGGCGTGGAGTCGGCGCGGGCCGTGAAGAACTCGGTGAAGCCGTGCAGGAACTCCTCCACGGTGATCCGCCCGTCCCCGTCGACGTCCAACTGGCGGAATCCGTGCGAGAGTTCGGCCGGGTGAACGCGCGGGCCGCCGAACACCACCCGGTACTCGTCCGCCTCCAGGAAGCCGCTGCCGTCCGTGTCCGCGGCGGTGAACACCGCCCGCAGCGCGGGCAGCAGCCCCTGTTCCAGGTAGGCCGGATCCCGGTCGCAGCCTGCGACGGTGGCCGCCACGAACTCCTCCCGGCTGACCCGGCCGTCCCCGTTCGCGTCCATCGCCGTGCGCAGTTGCTCCCACCAGCCGTCGAAGGCCCGGTACACCCGCGCCTCGGCGGCCTCGTCCAGCTCCAGCTGCCAGCACACGTTGTGCGCCATCGCCCGCAGGTCGTGCACGGTGATGAAGCCGTCCCCGGTCTGGTCCAGCACCTCGCGGAAGAACCGCTCCAGCCGGGGCCCGCGGGCGTCCCGGCGCGGCGGACGCCACCGGGACGACCCGCGCCGCTCCTCCGGGGACCGGTAGCGCAGCCCGTCCGGCAGGAGCGGGACGACGGCGCCGGCACCCCGGTGCAGCAGCCGGGAGAGCAGCGCGGCCCGCCGCGTCCGGACCAGCCCGAGCCGCTCCCGCACCACCGGTGGCAGGTCCGCGACCGTCAGCGCGGTGACCACCCGGGCCACCACCCCGCGCACCGCCCGCCACCCGGCGTCCCCGAGGAACCGGAGCCGGCGCGGGCACGGCGCCTCGCGCAGGATGTCGTACAGCAGGTAGCGCGCCGCCTCGGTGAACTCCAGCCGCTCGCGGGCGTACCGGGCGAAGTAGCCGGGCAGATCGGCCGCGGTGCGGGGCAGTTCCCCCTCCGGCAGACCGAAGACGGCGACCGCCTCGGTGAACTCGGCGTACACCGCCTCCAGTTGATCGCCGTCGTACGGCTCACCACCGAGGCGCCGCATCGCCACCACGCACTCGAACAGCGTCAGTAGCACCCACGCCCGGGTCGCCGGGTCCCCGGCGTCGTACGGCCGCCCGTCCGGCGCCGTCCCGCTGATCCGCTTGTGCGCCCGCTCCAGCCGCGCGACCTCCCGCCGCAGCGACTCCGCGTCCTGGTAGAACAGCCGCCGTCCACTGCCCAGGGTGTGCTCCACACGCCGCCACGGATGCGCACGGTACGTGGAGTGCTCGCTCATTCCGGCCCCCACCACCGGGTCCGCCGCCTGTAGCACCAGCAACCGCCAGGCGACGAGGACGATCCGCCACTCGGAGAGGTCCCGCCGGAAGGACACCGCGGGCTCAGTCATGACGCTCCCCCGTGAGCGCGGCGTTCCGGGAGGTGGTCGCACTCCTCAGTGGCAGGGGACATACCTCGTCGGTCTCCGCCCGCCTCTGATCAGTGCCCACGGCCGCCTCCTGGTGTCTCGCGTGATCACGAGAACCGTCACACACGGCCGGGCGGCCGAGCGGGTGTACGGCACGGGGTTCACCCGATCGGGGCGTTCCGGGTCCGGAAACAGAACCGCAGGGCAGACCGGGTGGTCTGCCCTGCGGTGTACGGGGTGCGTGGGGTGGTACGCGGCCTCCTCCCGGGCGGGCGCGGACCGGGTGGGTCAGGAGGTGCTGGAGGCCTTGCGGCGGGAGACCCAGAGGGCAGCGGCGCCGAGGCTGAGGGCCAGGCCGGAGCCCAGGGCCAGGTACGGGGTGGCCGGGTTGGCACCGGTCTCGGCGAGCTCGGCCGTCGAACCGGTGGCCGCCGTGGTGGTGGTGACCGCGGTGGTGGCGGAGGTCGTCGACTTCGCCTGGCCGGTCGCCGAGGTCGACTTGGTCGACGCGGTGGTGCTGGTGCTGCTGTTGGTGGTCGTGGCGGCGGCCGCGGTGGTGTCCGAGGCCGGGGCAACGGCGACCGGCTGCTGCACCGGCTGCTCGACCGGCTGCTCCACGGGCTTCTCGGCCGGCTTCTCCACCGGCGGCTCCACCGGCTTCTGGGCAGCGGCCTCACGGGCGTCGGCGAGCGCCTTCTCGGCGGCGGTCTTGGCGGCGGCCGCGGTCTTGACCGCCTCCTGCGCCACGGCGAGCTTGCGGCTCTGGGCGACCCGGGCGTCGTCGAGGTCCGTACGCGCGGCGATCTGCGCGTCCTGGGCGGCCTGGGCGGCGGTGGCCGCGGCCTGGGCGGCGGCGTCGGCCTTCTTCACCCGCTCGGCGGCCGCGGCCTGGTCCTCGGGCTTGGCGGCCGCGAGTGCGGCGTTGGCCTCGGCCAGCTCCTTGTCGGCGGCGGCCTTGTCGGCAGCGGCCTTCACCGCGGCCGCCGCGGCGGCGTCGTACTTGCCCTGGTAAGGCTGGGTGTCGTTCAGGTAGGCCGTGGTCTCGGCCTGGAGCTTGGCTTCGGCGGCGACCGCAGCCTCGTACACCTTGGCGGCGTCGGCGGCGGCCTTCTCCAGCGTGGCGATCGAGGTGTCGCTCTGGGTCTGGGCCACCGGAGCCGACTCCGCGAAGGCGGGGACCGCGGAGAACACTGCTGCGGGCGAGACCACGGCGACAACGACGGCGGCCGACACCAGCGTACGGCGGAGGTTCAATATGACCACTTTCGGGACGAATGGAAAGGCAAAGTCCGTGCTCCGGGCCGTTCTTGACCGCCCGGAGCGAGCTGATCATAGACACGGCGATCTCCACATTCCATTCAGATTCCCGGAACGGTGAAGGAATTGATGAGTCGACAAAGACCGCGAGAACCCGCTGGCCGTTCGCGGGAAATGCTCAGCGCCCCGGCGGGGGAGGCGTAGCCCCGGTCAGCTCCGACCACCGGGCCGACTCGCCTGCGTGGTCGCCGGCCGCCGTCGCCCGGGCCACCGCCTCGGCCTGCGCCGGGGTGGGCTCCCGGCCGTCCCTGGTCAGCAGGGTCAGCGGCCAGCTCGGCGGCTCCTCCGCGACCCCGTCGAACGGGTACCAGCGCCACGGCCCGTCGAACCGCCAGGCCCGGCCCGCCGCATCGGCCACCTCGTCGCCCTCCACCAGCCAGGCGTGGGGGCGGAACAACAGCTCGTACGCGACGGGGATGCCGTCACCGGGGTTCAGGCCCTCGCCCTGGTACTCCAACTCCGGGTGCTGCGACTCCCCGTACGGCAGCACCACCAGCTCCAGCCGCGGCCGGGGCAGCCGGCCGGTCTCCTGCGGCGGGTCGTAGTGCGCGACGTCGATCACCTGGACGACCGTCGGCGGGATCCCCACCCGGCAGACCTCCCCCGCCCGCAGCCGCCCGGGCGCCGGGTCGGTCCGGAACAGCCCGCCGTCCCCGTCCTGGTCCAGCGGCAACGCCACCTGCCCGTTCCACACGATCCAGTCGCAGTCCGGATCGACCTCCCACCACGGCCACTCCACCGCGACGTGGTCGTACCCGAAGCCCGCCACCCTCACCTCGGTGAACGGACACGCCACCCGCAACACGTCCCCCACCCGAAAGCTCTCCCCCATGGCGAACGATCCTAGGACGCCGCGCCACTCCCGACCCGCCGCTCGCCGGTGATCTCCGGCCCGATCACGAACCCCTTGACCGGACCCTCCGGAATCACGGCCTCCTTGCCGTACGGGACACGGGTCGCGGAGGCGTAGGCCCGGCGCTCGGGGTCGGGGCCGGTGAGGATGGTGACGGCTCCGCCGTCGTCGTAGTCGTCGATGATGACGTAGACCGGGATTCCGGCGGCCGCGTAGGCGCGGTGTTTGAGGACGCGGTCGCGACGGCGGTTCTCAGCGCCGGGGGAAACGGTCTCGACGACGAGAGTGACACCGGAAGCGAGCAGGCCCTTGCCGTCCGGGTGGTCGATCGCCTCGATGTCCCTCCGAGCGACGAACACATCAGGGATGAGCACCTTGAACCCGTCAATGACGTTGCAGTCGTTTCCCGGCCGCCAGTCACCGCCGCGCAGGTGAACGAACAGGCCTTCCAGGACCCGGTTGTTGACGTCGAAATGGCGGCTGCTGCCGGTCGGTGACAACGTGATCGTCCCCTCGATGATCTCCGCTCGGAAGCCCTCGGGCACATCCATGGACTTCCACGCCTGCCACAGCTGCTGGTCCAGGTTCACGACGGTCTCCTCGACGACGAGCACGCTCATTGGGACACCTCTTTCCCGTCCAGTGTGATGAGCCTGCGCGAGCTCGCACAAGCAACGGCAGCACGGTCGCACACGACCGAGGGGCCGACCGGGTGAACGGTCAGAGGTTCACTCGATCAGGCGGTTTGAGGGCTGGGGATTGCAAAACCGCAGGGCAGACCGGGTGGTCTGCCCTGCGGCGGGGTGGTACGCGGCCTCCTCCCGAGTGGGCGCGGACCGGGTGGGTCAGGAGGTGCTGGAGGCCTTGCGGCGGGAGACCCAGAGGGCAGCGGCGCCGAGGCTCAGGGCCAGGCCGGAGCCCAGGGCCAGGTACGGGGTGGCCGGGTTGGCACCGGTCTCGGCGAGCTCGGCCGTCGAGCCGGTGGCCGTAGTGGTCGTGGTGGTGGCCGCGGTGGTGCCGGAGGTCGTCGACTTCGCCTGGCTGGTCGACGCGGTCGACGCGGTGGTGGTGCTGGTGCTGCTGTTGGTGGTCGTGGCAGCCGCCGCGGTGGTGTCCGAGACCGGGGCGACGGCGACCGGCTGCTGCACCGGCTGCTCGACCGGCTTCTCCACGGGCTTCTCGGCGGGCTTCTCCACCGGCTGCTCGACCGGCTTCTCCACCGGCTTCTCGACGGCAGCCGCGCGGGCATCCGCGAGCGCCTTCTCCGCGGCGGCCTTCGCAGCGGCCGTGGTCTTGACCGCCTCCTGTGCCTTGGCGACCTTGCGGAGCTCGTCGACCCGGGCGTCGTCCAGGGCCTTGCCGGCGGCGGTCGCGGCGGCCTTGGCCTTGGTCTCCTCGGCGGTGGCGGCGTTGGCGGCGGCGAACGCCTTCTCCATCCACTCCTTGATCTTGGGGCGGTCCTCCTCCTTCGCGGTGCGGTACGCGGCCGAGGCCTCCTCGGCCTCCTTGTCCGCGGCCGCCTTGGCCGCGGTGGCCTTCTCCGCAGCGGCCTGGGCCGCCTTGAGCTGGCCCAGGTAGGGCTCGGAGTTGTTCATGAAGGCCGTGCACGCGGCCTGTTCCGCGGCGTCGGCCGCCACCGCGTCCTGGTACGCCTTGGCGGCGTCGGCGGCCGCCTTCTCCAGCGCGGCGATCGAAGTGTCGTTCTGGGTCTGGGCCGCCGGAGCCGACTCCGCGAAGGCGGGTGCCGCGGAGAACATGGCTGCGGGTGCGATCACGGCGGCGACGAGGGCGGCCGAGACCAGCGAACGGCGGAGTTTCACGAAGACCCCTTTCGGGTCGGTAAAAAGCAAAATGCCGTGGTTCGGGCGAGGGATCACCCGCCCGGCGTCGCCGATCATAGGCACACGGATTCCGCACCCTCCATTCCGGGTCCCGGCAACGAAAGGTCCGTCACATTGCGCGGTTCGCACGGAAATTGACGAGTCGACGGACGAGTCGACGAGCACCCTAGGAAGCCCGGTCGCCGTTGACGGGTAGTTCGACCCGGAATGTGGCCCCTGCGCCCGGCTCGGTGTGCAGACTGAGGGTCCCGCCGTGGGCGCGGGTGAGCGCGGTGGCGATGGCGAGGCCGAGTCCGGCGCCGCCGCCGTCGTGCCGGCTGCGCGAGGCGTCGACCCGGTAGAAGCGGTCGAAGACCCGCTGCGCCTGCTCCTCGGTGAGGCCGGGGCCGGCGTCGGCGACCTCCAGCAGGCAGACCCCGTCGTCGCCGCCGACCCCGATCCGCACCGGGGTGCCGGGCGGGGTGTGCTTGACGGCGTTGCCGACCAGGTTGGTGACCACCTGGCGCAGCCGGGCCTCGTCGCCGAGCACCGGGGCCGCGCCCGGGGCACCGGTGCCGGCCGGGCCGGTGAGCGCGACCGGGCGGCTGGGGTCGAGGGCGGTGAGGTCGTGCAGGGCATCGGCGGCGAGGGTGCGCAGGTCCATCGGGGCGAGGTCGAGCGGGCGTTCCTCGTCGAGCCGGGCGAGCACCAGCAGGTCCTCGACGAGCGCGCCCATCCGGACGGCCTCGCTCTCGATCCGGCTCATGGTGCGCCTGACGTCCCCGTCGGTGGGCAGCGCGCCCATCCGGTAGAGCTCGGCGAAGCCGCGGATGCCGGCCAGCGGGGTGCGCAGCTCGTGCGAGGCGTCGGCGACGAAGCGCCGCATCCGGGCCTCGGATTCGGCGCGGGCGGCGAACGCGGCCTCGATCTGGGTGAGCATCCCGTTGAGCGCGATGGACAGCCGGCCGACCTCGGTGCGCGGGGAGAGTTCCGGCATCCGGTGGGAGAGTTCGCCGGCCGCGATCCGTTCGGCACCGGCCTCGATCCGCCGCAGCGGCCGCAGCCCGGCCCGGACGGCGAAGAAGCCGAGCGCGGCGATCAGCAGCAGCACGGCGCCGCCGATGGCCAGGAAGGAGGTGCGCAGTCTGCCGACGGTGGCGTCGATGTCCTCGCGGGAGACGGCGACCATCACGTAGGTGGGGGTGGCCGAGGGCGAGGCGTACGCGTTGGTGCCGGAGGCGCTGCCGCGGGGCGCCTGGATCGGCAGGACGAGCGCGCGCCACCTGCGGTGGCTCCGCAGTTCGAGCAGGTCGAAGGGGACGTCGAGGGTGATGCGGGCCGGGTCGAGGGCGGCCAGCTGGGGCACCGGGTCGTTGTCCGAGACGGGCTGGCGCAGGGTGGACTGCGCCCGGCCGTCCGGGGTGAGGTACTGCACCAGGTACTGGCTGGGCAGCATGCTGCGCCGGCCGGTGACCACGGGCCGGGCGGGGTCGAGCGTGCCGGTCCGGGCCGGGGCCCGGTGCGACAGCGGCAGCCCGTACCGCTGGAGCTGTTCGTCGAGCTGTTCCACCAGCTGCATCCGGACGGCGCCGAGCACGAAGGTGTCGCTGACCGCGAGCCCGGTGGTGACCAGGGCGAGCGCGAGCACCAGCAGCCGGGCGCGCAGCGACAGCCGGGAGGAGAAGCGGTTGAACACGGGTCGGACCGGTCAGCCCTGCGGGGGCCGGCGCAGCGCGTAGCCGATGCCGCGCACGGTGTGGATCAGCTTGGGGCCGTGGGCGGGGCCGGAGTCGAGCTTGCGGCGCAGGTAGGAGATGTACGACTCGACGATGGAGAGGTCGCCGCCGAAGTCGTAGGCCCAGACGTGGTCGAGGATCTGCGCCTTGGACACCACCCGGCCGACGTTGGCCATCAGGTAGTGCAGCAGCTTGAACTCGGTCGGGGAGAGCGCGACGGGTATGCCGGCCCGGGTGACCTCGTGGGCGACCGGGTCGAGGCTGAGGTCGGCGACGATCAGCCGGCCGTCCTCGGCGGGGCCGCCGGAGCGGCGCAGGATGGCCCGGATCCGGGCGATCAGCTCCTCCAGGCTGAACGGCTTGGTGACGTAGTCGTCCGCGCCCGCGGCGAGGCCCTGCACCTTGTCGCCGACGCCGTCCTTGGCGGTGAGGAAGAGCACCGGGAGGTGGTCGCCGGGGTGGCCGTGCGGGGGCCCGGCGATCTGGCCGCGGGTGGTGCGCTCGCGCAGCTTCTCGACCACGGTGAAGCCGTCGAGGTCGGGCAGCATCACGTCGAGCACGACGAGGTCGGGGCGCTCGGCGGCGATCAGGTCGAGGGCCTCCGTCCCGGAGGCGGCGGAGGCGACCCGGAAGCCGGAGAAGCGGAGGGAGGCGGAGAGCAGCTCGCGGATGTTGGGTTCGTCGTCGACGACGAGGAGGAAGGCCTCACCGGGGCCTCCGGCCACCGCGGAGCCGCCTGATGTGGACACAGTGCCTTGCACGGGGGTTCCGCCTCCCGGTCGGACGATGGCGTTCAGCATGAGGCTAGCCCTCGGAGGCTAAGCGGCATGGATGAATGTTGGATTAACACCTTATCGGTCGGTTTTGGGCGGATGGGCTTGCCGGAGCGGGCTGGATGGTGTGCGCACGGGCCGACGGCCAACGCTGGCAACGGTGTTGGCGATCCTCGGCGATGAGTCACGGCGATGAGCCGGGGGCCCTGCGGGGCGACACCGGCACCTGCTAACCTCGCCCGGTTTCCGTCGGCAGCCACGCCGGCGGGCGAATACGGGGGAGAGGAACGGAAGCATGGCAATCCGCCGGGCGAAGCAGAAGGAACAGGTCGTCGAGAAGCTCTCGCAGGTGGCACCGCCCGGGGAGACGTTCGTCGCGTGCGTGCACGTGGAGACCGGCCCGAGCCCGTGGCTCAACGCGATCTTCGACGAGATCCCGCTGGTCGGCCTGATCGTCGCCCTGACCCGCAGGTTCTACTTCCTGACGCTCACCAACAGCTCCGTGGTGGTCAACACGGCCAGCCGTTGGACCAACCGCCCCGGCGAGGTGGTCGCGGTCTTCCCGCGGCACGCCTTCCCGGTCAGCCGGGTCAAGCGGGCCAGCGTCTGGAGCTCGATGTACCTCCAGCTGCCCACCGACAGCGAGCCGAAGCGCCTGAACATCCACCGCTACTGGCGGGTCGAGCTGGACCAGCTGAGCACGGCGTTCCCGCCCGGATCGATCGACCCGAGCTCGCAGCCGTTCGAGCTGGCGCCGCAGGGGCAGCCGCCGTTCCCGCAGCAGCAGCAGCCGTACCCGGCCGCGCAGGGCCAGCCCTTCCCGCAGCAGCAGGCCCAGCCCTACCCGGCGGCGCAGGCGCAGCCGTACCCGCAGCAGCAGGCCCAGCCGTACCCGGCGGCGCAGGCGCAGCCGTACCCGCAGCAGCAGGCCCAGCCCTACCCGGCGGCGCAGGCGCAGCCGTACCCGCAGCAGCAGCCGTACCCGTACCCGAACCCGCAGCAGGGCGTGCCGACCCCTCCGCCGGCGCCCTACGCGGGGCAGCCGGGCCAGCCCGGCCAGCCGGGCTACGGGGCGAACCCGTACGCGAGCTGACCGCCCCGCCCCTGGCGAGAGCGCAGGAAGTCGGCCCGGCCGACTTCCTGCGCTCTTCGCTGCCCCACAGCGGATCCACCCGCTGAGACTCCGGCCCGGTCAGGCGAACCGGCCCGGTCAGGCGAACTGCCCCGGCTGGTAGTCGCCGGCGGGCATGCGGGCCATGACGTTCCCGCGGTTGAACGCGTTGATGACGGCGATCAGGCACACCAGCGCCGCCAGCTGCTCCTCGTCGTAGTGCTCGGCGGCGTTCGCCCAGGCCTCGTCCGTCACCCCGCCGGCGCCGTCGGCCAGCCGGGTGCCCTGCTCCGCCAGCTCCAGGGCGGCGCGCTCGGCGTCCGTGAACACCGTGGCCTCCCGCCAGGCCGCGACCAGGTTGAGGCGGGTCGCCTTCTCCCCGGCGTGCACGGCGTCCTTGAAGTGCATGTCGGTGCAGAAGCCGCAGCCGTTGATCTGGCTGGCGCGCAGCTTCACCAGCTCCTGCGTCGCCTGCGGCAGGGTCGAGTCCAGCAGCTGCTTGTTGGCCGCGACGAGGTGCTTGAAGACCTTGCCCATGACCGGGCTGGCGAAGGGGTTCAGGCGGGGTTCCATGGCGCGCTCCCTGGTCGGTCGTTGTCCGCTGTCACCCCGTAAGACAGCGCACCCCGGCGCATCGTGACAGCGACCGGTGTGACGCACGTCTCCCGGCCCGTCCGGGCCCGCCCCACCCGCGAACGCGTCGGTGCCGCCCCGCGATCCGCGAGACGGCACCGACGGTCAGCTCGGGCGACCGGTCAGCAGTTGCCCGAGATCAGCGTGGTCCCGACGTACAGGGCACCCCGCGAGTTGATGTCGACCGTCGAGCCCCCGCGACCCTGGGTGTTCGACGCCCAGGCCGCGAAACCGCCCGGGGTGTAGACGACGAAGTTGCCGTCGCCCTGGTACGTGGCGTGGTTGGCGCCCGACCCGTAGGTGTTCGACGCCCAGCACACCGAACGGCTCTGCGAGCCCTGCGTCGGGTCGCCGTCCCAGCGGTACTCGACCAGGTTGCCGTCCCCCTGCATGATCAACTGGTACCACGTGCTGGTGCCGGTGGTGCCGACGACCGAGTCCCCGACATTGAGGGTCTGCCCGCGGTACAGCGCGCTCGTGACGTTGCTCGCCGAAGCGCTTCCGGACAGACCCACCACGGATGCCGCAGCGATGGCGCCCGCGACGACCACCTTGGTCACCTTGCTCATGGACTTCATGATCCCCATCCCGTCTGGATTCAGCTGCCACGCGTGCCGGTGGCCGGCGTGATCAACATGTCCGTCCGTACACGCATGAAACGCCTGCCGGGCGTGAGACATCGCACACCATCGATCGTCATCGAACGACTGGTCGAAGCATCCGAACTCCCGTAGGGTTCCGCCCCACTGACGACGCGCCCGATCCGCGGAGCGGCCTCCTGGCGCGCCGATCGTCGGCCATCGGGGTTAACGGTCGCCCCTCCGGGCCCACCCTCTGGCGTGCCTGGTGAAGCGGCCGGGCCCGTTCAGGCTGAAGTGGTGGCACCAGTTCCCACCCCGGCCGGAGAGAAGCCCATGAGAAACCCCCGCACGGTCACCGCCACGGTCGCCGTCGCCGCCCTGATCACCGTGGCCTGCGGCGGCTGCTCCAGCAGCAAGACGACGACGGCCCCGGCGACCACCGCATCGAGTGCCCCCGCCTCCGCCTCGGCCTCGGCCACCGCCTCCACCTCGGCCTCCGCTACCGCCTCGGCCACCGCCTCCGCCTCCGCCACCGCAACCGCCGGCGCCAGCGGCACGGGCACCGTGATCGCGGCGGCCACCATCGGCAAGTACCCGAACATCCTGGTCGACGCCCAGGGCAAGACGCTCTACCTGTTCGAGGCGGACACCTCGTCCAGCTCGACCTGCTACGACGCCTGCGCCGCCGCCTGGCCGCCCGCCCTCACCACCGGCGCCCCCACCGCCGCGCACGGCGCCGACCAGGCCAAGCTCTCCACCACCACCCGCAAGGACGGCAAGACCCAGGTCGTCTACAACGGCCACCCGCTCTACTACTTCGAGGGCGACAAGGCCCAGGGCGACACCAACGGCGAGGAGTCCAGCGCCTTCGGTGCCAAGTGGTACGTGATCAACGCCGAAGGCAACAAGGTCGAGGGCGACTGAGCCGGATGGACGACGTCGAGCGGCCGTCCCGCCCCCGGCGGGCCTCCGGCCTCCTATGGGCGTTCCTGCCGGTGGCGGTGACGGCCGGCCTCTACTGGTACGGCCGGGCGCACACCCCCGACTACGCGAGCAGCCTCTTCGGCCGCCGCTTCGACGACGCGAACCAGCTCAAGGCCCAGCTCGGGACCGCCCTGCTGGGCCTCGCCCTGATCCAACTCCTGCTGGCGCTGTGGATGTACGGCCGACTCCCTGGCCTGCGCACCGCACCCCGGTCGGTCCGGACCGGGCACCGGCTGCTCGGCCTCGGGACGTTCCTGCTCTCCCTCCCGATCGCCCAGCACTGCATCACCGCCTACGGCGTGCAACTGACCGACAGCCGGATCGCCCTGCACTCGCTGGCCGGCTGCTTCCTCTACGGCGCCTTCGTCACCAAGGTCATCGTGGTCCGCCACCCCCGCCTCCCCGGCTGGGCCCTGCCCACCGCCGGCGGCGCCCTGATCACCCTGATCGCCCTGCTCTGGTACACCGCCGCCCTCTGGTACCTGAACGGCTACCACGTCCCCGGCCTGTGAGCAGACCCCCGGCGGCCCCTTGCTAAGAGCAAGGGGCCGCCGGAACGAGACGGGCTGAGCGCAGGAAGTCGGTTGGGCCGACTTCCTGCGCTGCTCGGGGTTCAGTTCGGCTTGGGGAAGGCGGCGTTGAGGGTGGAGCTGCGGGTGAGGAAGGCGACGCCGAGGAGGGCCAGGGCGGAGAGGCCCTGGATCACCGCGTACCAGGCCGGGCAGAGGCCGGGGATCAGGTCGACGGCGATGATGGCGATCGGCATGACCGTGGCGAGGGTGCGGAGGCGGTCGAAGGCCTTGTAGGACCCGGCCGAGGCCTGGACGGCCAGGCGGTGGATCAGCGGGGTGATGGCGAGGAGGATGGCGCCCCGGATCCACATGAACGGGGTCGCCTCGTGGCCGGTGAAGGCCATCACGGCCACGACGCCCAGGACGATGGCGCTGATCGCACCGAAGAGCGTGATGCACTTCTTCGCGGTGTCGAAGTGGGCCGCAGTGGTCGTCTCCATGGTTTCTCTCCTCCGTGTCGTGGTGAGAACGACGCTACGGAGAGCCGAACGGGCCGAGTACGGGTCCAGCCACACACCTGGGGTGGGGCTGGACCCACTCCTGCCGCCGGAACGATTCGCTAGGGGGCGGCGATGAGGTGGTCGAACTCGCCGGCTTTCACGCCCTGGAGGAGCGCGGCGAACCCGAGAAGGGTGGTGCGGACGATGACGTCGCCGTCGTCAGACTCGCGGAGTTCGATCGCCCCACGGGTGGCACGGACCTCAACGCAGTCTGCGTTCGAGCCGGAGTAAGTCGACTTCTGCCACGAATGACCGCGCACACTGACCAAGACCTCTCCTGAGTTGGTTGTGGACGAGGGAGTTACGTGTCCATCTACCGGCGGCCCCTTGCGAGAAGCAAGGGGCCGCCGGAACGATTCGTTAGGGGACGGCGGTGAGATGGTCGAACTCGCCCGCCTTCACGCCCTGGAGGAGCGTGGCGAACCTGAGGGGGGTCGTGCGGACGATGACGTCGCCGTCGTCGGACTCACGGAGTTCGATCGCCCCACGGGTGGCACGGACTTCAACACAGGTGTCGCTGGAACTACTGAAGGACGACTTCTGCCAGTGGTCTTGAGACATCTCAGCCTTTCAGGTTCTTGGCCGTGCGGTGGATTAGGTCTCGCGATTCCTCATCGCTGAGGGCAGCCTTATCGATGCGGTTGAAGACCTCGCGGTAGGACTCAAGCTCACCCGGGGCATCGAAGAAGATCGGACCTCGCGATGACTCCACCTCGACCGTGTCGAGCTCGGAGACCTCACCAACGGTGTAGATGGCGCTCTCGACCGGTCCCGGATAGGTGTGAGCAGTAAAGGGGATGACTCGAATCCTTATGTCGTCCCTCAGCGAGTCGTCGATCAGGCTGTGAAGCTGCTCTCGCAGCACATCAGGGCCGCCGAAGCGCGTGAGCAGACTGGACTCGTGTAGATAGGCTTCGAGCTTCTTCTCCGGGCTCTGAAGAACCCTCGTTCTGCGCTCCAGACGGAACGCCGTATGCAGATCAAGCTCGGCGGCAGGGAGGCGAGGGATCCGTCGGCTGAAGATCCCTCGCGCGTAGCCATCTGTCTGCAGAAGCCCGGGCAGAAATGTTGATACAAAGACCCTGATCGTCTCGGCAGCGAAGTCCTCGTGCTCGGCGGATTCTAGAAAGAAGTCGGGGATTTGGTTGCGATAGTTCTCCCACCAGCCCTTCACCTGCACCTCGATGATGCCGATGAGAGCGTCGATGAGCGGCTGATTGTGGCATTCGCACGCCGAGGCGACCTCGCGGAGCCGATCCGGGCTGATGCTGCTCTTCCCGTTCTCCATCTGGGTCACGAGGGCAGGGGTCACCCCAAGCAGACGGGCTAGCTGGCTGCCCCCGAAGCCGGCTTGCTCTCGCATCCTCCGCAGTTCGGCGCCGAGGCGGCGCTGACGAAGGGTTGGGGTCCGAAGGGCCATGGCGTCCTCTCAGCGTGCTGTGGGATCAGTGTGCCGCGCTGCTGGTCGACAGGCCATCTGTCCCCCTGAGGAGGGAACCTCACGGCATCCTCTTAAATTTAAGAGCCAGTGCGCTATGGTCGATGTCACATTGATCCGACGGATCGTCAGCAACGCCTGTTTCCAAGGCAGTAGGCGCCTGCTGCCCTCGCGCCGAAGAGCAACCGTCATCCGGCCTGGCTCACGGCCTCCCCCCTCTCACACCACCGCCTCACGGAGGTTCCCGTGTGTACCCGCAACACCCCCTCGCTCGCCCTCGCCCGGCAGTCTCTGCGGGACGCCCTGACCCGGGCCGGGTGGGACTCCGAGTCCATCTTCAACGCGGAGTTGGCGCTCGCCGAGCTGATCGTCAACGCGTGGCGGCACGGCGCGACCGCCTCGCCCGTCGTCCTGTTCTCCCTGCTCGGTGGCACGCTCCGGGTTTCCGTCTCGGACGAGAGCGACACGTTCCCCGAGCAGCGAATGCCCTCCGGCTTCGCCGAGAGCGGGCGTGGGCTTCAGCTCGTCGAAGGGCTCACCCACCGGTGGGGCGTCGATGCCCAGAAGCGCGGCAAGAGTGTCTGGTACGAGCTGGACTCCGCCGCGTGAACCGCCTTCCCGTCGCTCCGGACGACGTCCGGGTACGTGAGTACACCGAACAGCAAGTCGCCACACTCCTCGGGGAGTTGCGCAGGCGTGGTCGTGCTTACGGGCTGCTCTGGGGGTCGGCTGGGGTCTCCGGGGCCACCATCGAGGGGCGGCTGCTGGTCGACTTCGGGAACGCACCGGTGAGCACTCTGCTCAACCTCCTCCACCTGCTCCGTGACGCCGAGCGGAACGAGGCGTGGGAGTGATGGGGTTCTTCGTCGGGGCGGCCCTCGTCGCCCTCCTCGCGCTCGCGATCGCCACGGTGGCCCTCGGTGTTGTCGCGACGCTGAAGATGCCGCGCCCGGACAACAGCGACCGCGATGAGCAGCGCTGAAACGCGTGAAGGCCCTCGCCCGGGTGGCGAATTCGAAGGGTCGTTGCAACACGTGGTGAGTTGATCAAGCCGCGAGCAGTGTACGCAGGCGCTCGGCTGGAGTTTCCCAGCCGAGCGTTT